>JAGOVS010000212.1 GCA_018060625.1 Bacteriovorax sp.
TTGCATCCCACATACGCCATTCATAGGTAAAAGCTTTTTCATACTTCGTATCCCCTTTTTTAAAGTGAATGTGGTACACACAATCCCCAGTCAGTGGATTATAGGAATCACAATCCCAAAAATAGGTGTGTGTTTTGTGTTTTACTGATTCCACCAAAGGTTGCCTGCTTTCAGTTCCTCCAAAAAGATCGATAAAGAAGGCCCCTTCTTTTTTAAGATGTTTTCTCGCTTGAGTGAAATACTTCACAAGGTCGGCCCTTTTTTTAAAGAGAAAGTAAGAAAAATTAAAGGCCACAATAACATCTGCCTTAAAATCATAAGAGCTCATAACGTTGCCAAGAATAAATTCCATGCGCGTCTGCTCTTCTTCTTTTAATTTAAATAAATGATTTTCAACTCCATAAGAAATCGGCTCCATGTCGAGATCAATCCCATGGGCCTTATGCTCTTTACTTTGAGCAACCCACGCACAGGCCATTGATCCTGTCCCACAGAAATCCTCGCGCAAGACGAGAGGTTTTTTCCCGTAGATTTTTTTAAATTCACGATTGATAAAATTAATGTCAGCTTCTGGGTTTTGAACAGATCCTTCATAAAGAGTATACTTCTCATCGCGAGTTAATTTTTTGGCCATGGTGATTCCTAATTCCTTTTAATATGCTTGATATGATTTGACCTCAACGAGGCCTGATTGATAAAGAGTATTAATTGTATTTTTTCTGTTAAAGCGCTCATCATTCGTCTTGTAAACCTGACGGGCGAGTTCAATAAAATCGTGATTGAACGTCTGGACTCTTTCTAGGTCGCGGATATCGTCTTCTATTTTCCATAAAACTAAATTGACTTCAATCATTTGTTCTAAGTGCTTATCAATTCCGACTAAATTTAACGAATGGAGTTTTTGGGAAAGGGCCGCTTCTTCTTTTTTTACATGGGCCACTTTTATTGGATCAACTATTTTTTGTAATTTTATTCTTAAGATAGAAAGTTTATCTACCAATTCACCTAAAGAAATTTCACATTCAATAATCATCTTCGTTCCACTACCTTTGATTAGCTAAATGTCCTTATAGAGAATGACATTTATTTCATAAGACACAACCCCTTTGGGTGTTCGGACTTCGATTGTATCACCAACCTCCTTTCCGATCAAAGAACTTCCGATAGGAGAGCGCCAACTTATGAGATTTTTCGAAGTATCAATCTCATCAACACCAACAATAGATATTATTTTGCTCGCACCATCTTCATCAATAAGTTCTACACTGGCCCCAAACTGCACTTTTTCACTCTTGATGCTTTGAGGATCAACCACCACTGCTAAATCTATCCGAAGTGTTAAAAAACGAACTCGTCGATCTATTTCACGAAGACGCTTTTTACCATAAATATAATCGGCATTTTCAGAACGGTCCCCATTACTAGCGGCCCAAGCAACGGTCTTTGTCACTTCGGGGCGCTCTACTCTTGCGAGTAAATGCAACTCGTCTTGTAAGACCTTAAGTCCTTTGGGGGTGATATAGTTTTTCTCTTTAACTTTATTGATTTTATTAACCCTCAATGCAGGAGATTAAGTGCGGTGTAAGTTTACTCTATCAAGGTGAATATGCTAATCATTAATTGAGAGAATCTTTAATTATTTGGGAGAAAAAATGACCGCTCGAAAAGTGATACGCATGGGACATCCAACCTTAAGAAAAGTAGCGGATCCCGTTGATCCGGCCCAAATAAACACTCCCGAATTTAAAGAACTTTTGCAAGATCTTTTTGACACAATGAAAGTTGAAGGCGGGATCGGTATTGCTGCTCCTCAAATCAATGTTTCAAAACAAGTGGCGCTCATCGAATTGCCTGAAAAAAATGAACGCTATGGGACACTTTCAAACTCTCCTCTCTACATTATCATTAACCCTGTTCTCACTATTATTGATCCAACCTTGCAAGGATTTTGGGAAGGATGTCTTTCTGTTCCAGGGCTTCGCGGCTTTGTTGAGAGGCCAAGAAATATTCAAATTGATTTCCTCAATGAATTTGGCGAAAAAAAACAACTTGTGGTTGAAGATTTTTTAGCAACCGTTTTTCAACACGAGCTCGATCATCTTTTTGGAAAACTCTATATTGATCAAATAACTGACTTGACTAAATTATGTTATAACGAAGAATTTGCTGAATTTAATACGGCAAAAAAAGAAGATTCATTGGATGAATAGATAAATTATGCTCATGACTCCAATCGCTATCATTCATTCACTCTTTAAAGAGAAATTCTCCATCCCAAGACAGCCAGGACTGGTGAGTTTTGAATCAAAAATTGAACTCCTAACCCCCTATAATAGACCTGAGTCCCTCGTTGGATTAGAGAACTTCTCTCATGTTTGGATCTTTTTTCAATTCCACGCCAATAAAAATATAACTTCAGAAAATCTCTCACTCAGCGTGCGCCCTCCTCGCCTTGGAGGAAATAAAAAATTGGGAGTCTTTGCCACGCGCTCTCCTTTTCGTCCTAATTCTATTGGGCTTTCTCTGGTTAAATTAGAGCGAATTGAAGGCACAAGTCTCATTGTTTCTGGAGGAGATTTTTTGGATCAAACCCCAGTCATAGATATAAAACCTTATTTAAAAGAAATTGAGTCGATTCCTGAGGCCACCAGTGGCTGGACAGTGGGAATCGAAAATAAAAAACTGCCCGTGCATTTTCGCTGTGAGTGCCAAGAGAATTTAAAGCAAGAGATAACTCAAGTCCTCTCTCTTGACCCTCGACCACGCTTTCATGAAGATGGTCATAAACAATATGGATCACGACTAGGTGAATTTGATATTCATTGGATTGTGGAAGATAATGTCGTTTACGTTTTAGAGATTATTTAACGGAACACCCTGTATTTCCGCCTTGTAAACTAAAGCCCTTTCCTTTTTCTTCTTCCGCTTTTTTCTTTTCTTCTAATTTTTTTAAAAGATCTTCTTTACTCTCACAAGGGGCAGCTTTTTTTTCAACGATAGCAGAAGAGGCCGAAGTGGACTTCGTCTGATCATTTTCTTTCTTTTTTCCTGCTTCTTTAGAACAGGCCATAAAAGAGAGAAATACCAAAGAGGATAATAACAGCATTCTCATATATATTTTCACCATACTTACTCCAATATTTACGAACTATAATTTAAAAATTTAAAGCTCATGATCCAACGATACCAACTACGAGGCATCTTTTCTAGTATACATACGGCAATCGCCATTCTTAAAGGAAAGACGTAGAGAACTTTCTTTTTTTCTAAAGCTCGCTTAATAAGTTTTGCCGCCTTTTCAGAACTCATAAGAAAAGGCATTTTGTGATTATTTTGTTGAGTTAAGGGCGTATCAACAAATCCCGGTGCAATCGCTGTGACATCTATTCCACTGCGCTTTAAATCAATGGAGAAAGATTCGCAAAGCTTAAGCACAGCTGCCTTAGAAGCACTATAAGGACCAGAGCCTGGAAGCCCCATGAAGCCCGCGACAGAAGCCGTGGCCACCAAATGCCCTTTTTTCTTAGGCATCATTAATTCCAGCGCCACCTCAAAAGTATTTAAAACACCTTTAATGTTAATATCCATAATTTCACAGGCCACAGAAAACTTTGGGGTCTTTGATTTGGGCCCAACAGAGCGACCAGCGTTGGCAATAACCATATCGAGGTCCCCATTGGCAAAATCCAGAATGGCCGCTCGCACTTCTTCGCGATTAACGACATCGACTTGGTAACAACTGAGTAATTTGTATTTATTTCTAATTTCCGTAGGAAATTTATCCAGATTGCGAGCACAAATTCCTACGCGATGCCCCTCTTCCAAGTAAAGCTTGGCCAACGCAAGCCCAATTCCGGTCGTTCCACCTGTAATAAAAATATTCACAAAACCTCTGCGGATAAAGCACTAACTATTTAAAATAGTTTAAGATGAATCTCACCCCACTTCAATCCCCTCTTTTGATAAGATTAAACCTTTTCATCTTTTTTTCACCCCAGTTTTGATTTTTAACTTGACGATAGAGCGCGAAATTCTTATATTTGTGCAACATTCTCATTCAGCTACTTCCACGGGGGCGTAGTTAAGTTGGTTATAACGTCTGCCTGTCACGCAGAAGGCCGAGGGTTCGAGTCCCTTCGCTCCCGCCATTTT
>JAGOVS010000213.1 GCA_018060625.1 Bacteriovorax sp.
GCCCGTCCTTGTCTTAAAAAGGGCGTCCCCGGTTTCGAATTAGTTTTTAAAACATTAGTCTAATTGGTCCTAGACCTTTTGGACTGACACAGGGTTTCCTGTTCCATCTGGGAATGTTGAAACTGTTTTTTCGACGCAAACCATTCCATTTAGTTTTAAAATATTCACCTTACCGTCGTTGTTTGCAGGAAAAATTCACGTAGTTTTGTACCGGAAATTTAAAAGTGGAAGAGTCAAAGGATGAGATTTTAATGATTTCGTTTGATACATGAATAAAGGAATTATTCTAGACCTAGTTTATTAAAAAGCAAAAATGATTCAAAGTTGCCATTGGAGCAGCTCTGCCCCTCTCCTCTTGCTTTACATATTTAAATTGATTTTTAATTTTCAATAATAATTAATTCAGGAAGCTTGTGTAAGATATTACCTACATTACTTGGATAGATTCTTATAAGTCCATTGAGAATTTCATCGTTTACATTTTCATTTAAAAGCTGAGCTTCTTTCAAGGGGCCAGCTGTTTCATTAGCTTGGAATATATTAGTGAAAATCTTATAAGCTAAATTATTCGAAAGGAAATCGATTCCTATTTTCAACTCGCTTGGTAATTGTTTTTTTAACTGGTCTAATATTTTATCAACGGCCTCTTCTTTTGCCTTTTTTGTTAGGTAAGAATCTTCTTCTCCATTCATAACCTTAATATTAAATTCGATTGTATTAAACTTGCTACGCCAAGTTCTTTCTGCAGAAAATATTTCATTTGGTGTTCTTGCTGTTTGAGCGATTTTAATTGTTTTTTGAGCAAGGTTTAAAAGTTGATAATCAACAGCAAAAGAACTGCACGAAATTAGCATTAAAATAAAAATCAATAAAGTTTTCATAAAATTCCTATTTTTAAAATTAAATTCGAGACCAATCTCCATAATTACAACTTATTTCAAAGTCGAGGTCGTCGGCATATGTTTTCATTTCTTGCAATTGTACATAATCATTATAAACTCTTTGTGTTGTTTCAATAAAATCATAAATTGATGTGGCCATGGCCGCAGCTCCACCAATTCCACCTGTTGGTATTGAGCTAATAATGGAGGCTGCACCAGTTCTCTTTAACCATTCTTCACCTTCTTGCTTGAGTCGATTTCTGATCCGGTTTTTAATTTCAGCTGTAATATTATCGACTATTGCTTGAGTAATTTCACTTTCTATATTGTAAGCGGAGCGTGCTTCATCACTTAAGCACATTATGGGGAGAGCATTTTTAATTTTTTCCCTTCCCGATTCAATGATTTTGTATGATTTATTGATATAATCATTTATGGGACCAGCAATAAATTTTGGAAATTTTAAATTAACCGCAATAGAACATTCATTAAAGCTTTTTTCCGTCTTCCAGGTATTGCAAGAAATAATGTTTGAGCAAGTTGTTCTAGGGGAGTTTGGAATATCTTTGCACTCATCTCTTGTTCCGCAAACTTGTCTTCCCCAGCTTATTTCGCAATAAGGATGCTTGATGCAGACTTGTGACGTTCCTCCACTTGTTACCCTGCAAGTCTTAAGATCTGGAACTCCAGTGTCATATGTTCCTGTGCACTCACTTCTTGTTTGAGGGTATATAAATGGATTAATTACCTTTCCAAGAACAATACGGGTCGTAGGAAGTGTTGGTTTAGATAAATTTCTATGAAGAATTTCACAGGCTTTTTCAATGTCAGAAGCTTCTGGTCTATTGTTTTCTAGACTCACGGTTTTATTTAAAGATTCGTTTGAACTAACAAGTGTTGCTTGAAAGTTTCGATTTCCACTTGAAGAGGCTTTTATAAAAGAAACTTTTTTTAATTTTATGCTTTCACAATCTTGATTAGAACTAATGGCAAACTTATTAATGGGATCTATACAATCAAAGTCCTCATTCTTTTTGTGATTCCCTTCCCAGGTGGTTCCATTTTTTGATATGCCATAATAATAAAAGCTTGAGCCTCTTAAATCATTATTGGATACAGTTGAGCATGTATCCTCAGGAATTCTGAACCAACCTTGAACTAACCAATCTTTATTATTATTTGAATCTTTAACAATGATTGAAACATCAATATCTCCATCATGGGATTTGTTGCATATGTCAAGATTGGCAAAAGAAATGATTGGGAAAATTGCAAGGGCCAGTAAGAGAATACTTTTTTTAAGCATATACAACCTCGAGAGTTAAAAAAATTTATACCAAAGAATAAGCGAGTTTTGGTAATTCTAAATAAAAATATCTTTAATCTGTATATTTTACTTGAATGGAAAAGATCATCTTTTAACCATCGTGATGGGAAACGATGCTATTAAAGATATCTAGCATTTGGGGTCTATTTAAAAAGACTTAATGACATTTTGAATCCACTTAGAATGAGTCGGAACATTCTCGTAAGAGGCAATTTCACCTTCAGAATCTTTATATCCGGAAGCTATTCCGATGATATAAGTTTTATTGCTAAAAGTGATATAGGCGGGCCCACCTGAATCTCCTGCGGCCATTCCTCCGTTATCATCTAATTCTGGATGTCCTGGAGTCTTGGAAAATTGAAAGTCGAAAGTTTTGAGTAGATCAAAGTTACGATGAAACTCAATCATGCCATTTTTGGGACTAATCGGGTTTAAAATTCGAGTCTCAAAAGATCTAAGGATCCTTGATTTAGGCTCGTCACTATCTCCTATGAATAAAGTATTTCCAAAGCCAGCAATTGTAACTGGAGCATTGGCAACTAATAAAGAAGGTTCAGTTAAAAAGGGAACAGGTATAGAGCTATTAGGTGCAGCCTTTTTTAATTTTAAAATGGTTTTTAATAGCATAGATTCTAGTTTTTTTTGTGACGGTATAAAAAAAATTCTTAGGAATGCTTTAAGTTTCCGAAGTTAGGTGGAAAACTTGCAAATATTTCTCAACTCTCTCTCATAAATCCTCAAGCAATCAAGCATGTCTTTAAACTCCAAATACTCCCTTTGAAAATATTTGAAAATGTACGCCCCAATATCCTCTCGCTCTTTCTCACTCCCAAGCCCTATTAATTTAAAGTCATGCAAAACAACCCACGAGCTATAAGGATCAATAAATGACTTTGTCCTGTTATGCTTGATACCATTCTTTAAAATATAATTAATGACGTTCTTTGCCTCACTGGCACTTCTTAAGACTCGTAAATGAAACCTCGTCTTATAGACCTGTCCCTTTGTCTTAAAATGCTTATTGAGCCTTTTGGCAAAACTCACCCCAAGCGCCTTCATCCCTTGAGTGAGAATGAGATTCGAATCAGACTCAGCATAAAGATGTACGTGATCATTTTGCAGAGAAAAATGAATAATCCGAAGTCCTTTAAGTCTTCCTCTTTTTATTGAGTGTTTAAGATGTTTTAAAATCATCTTATTTTGCATCTGTGCCCGATTCAATTTAATGGTTAAGTGCAGAGGTCTAGGTCGCTTTATCTCTTCTCGTTTTCGGTGGCGAATTCCCTTGTCGTGAATGGCCGGTCTCCCTGCATTTTTAGGGTTAGTGAGACATAGTTGTTTACCTTTTCTTATTTTTTTCTTTGTCATAATGGATCTCCTTCTAAGGAGCTTATGCAAAATGGGGCACAGATATATCCAAGGCAAACTATTGAATAAGCAACGAAATATTATTATTTAACTAAAAAATTGATTCAGGGGGATCAAAATGAGAGTTAAAAGAAAATTCAGCTGATAATGCTGAAAGGTTTCAATAAATCAACATCTAGTGGTGGCAAAGACGATGACTTATTGTGATTTGGTGAAAATCGTCTGTGGTTTTGTCATTTGGAATATGCAATTTCGTAAAAAATTATTTAATTGTTGAAAATCAATTTAGCATAGATAATTGTTCTTATGAATTTACCAAGGAGGGCCATCTTATGTCTAAAAATGCACAAAATAGAAGTGAAACTTATGACAAGGGCAGAAAAGGATATTCTCGCAAGTTAATCAAAACGATATTAATGATGAATCCTAATTTAGAGTTTAATGGGTCTAGGACCAATTAGACTAATGTTTTAAAAACTAATTCGAAACCGGGGACGCCCTTTTTAAGACAAGGACGGGCTATCGCCCACTTTGATACTTCTTTTTTGGTTTTTAAACGAAAAAATA
>JAGOVS010000214.1:0-1534 GCA_018060625.1 Bacteriovorax sp.
CCTATTCAAGTTGTCGCAAAAAATAATTACAACAGTATAGATTTTAACGGAGATAATATCAACCGACCTCACGATATTTTGTGGGATGTAGATGGATATCTTAAAAAAAAGGGTGGAATTCCACTTCCAACTGAAAAAAGAAAATTGGTTGTTATTGGTGGAGGAATGTCGGGCCTAATCAGCGCTTATGCCCTACGAGATATGAATCCACTTGTTCTCGAACAAGATACCTGCTTTGGGGGAAACTCTAAAGGTGAGGATTTTGAAGAATCTGTTTATTCAATTGGTGCTGCCTATATAACAATTCCAGAAGTGAATTCAGGAATTGAGATTATGATCAAAGAACTTGGATTATATGATCAGTTAAAACATGAAAAAAATGATGATGTACAAGTTAATTTTCAAAATAAATTAATGAAAGATTTTTGGAAGGGCGCCAGTGATCCCACACGCGCCAATGAGTTTATTAAAGTAGATAATGAATTGAGAAGAATTTATGAGACGGCATTTCCTGATATTCCTTGGAATGTAAATTCGGCAATCTCCCTGGCTGAGTTCAATCGATTAGACTCAATGACTTTTGAAAAATGGTTGTCGGAAACATTTGGATCTGTTCACCCCCATGTAATGGAATATTTTCAGCTTTATTGTTGGTCTTCTTTTAATGCCTCTATTGATGAACTCTCTGCAGTGCAAGTTTTGAATTTTGTTGCAAGTGAGGTTGATGGCATTCTTGTACTTCCAGGGGGGAATGCATTGATCGCGCAGAAACTTTTTGAAAAAATTACAGAACTTACTTCTAAAAATTCACTTAGAGCAGGAGCGATTGTACTACGAGTTGAAGCAAAAAAAGAAAAAGAAGTGTGGATTACTTATGAAGATTTTTCTGGAGTTATTAAAACAGTTGTTGCTGAGAACTGCATTGTTTCTTCACCTAAATTTGTGACAAAACATATAGTAAGAGGTTTACCGGAAAATCAGGCAAAAGTAATGGATCAAATACAATATCGTGCCTATTTAGTTTGCAATGCTTTGTACGAAGGAAGGTTTGAATCGCAGGGTTATGATATTTATTGTATGAATGGAGAAATGCCCGCTGCTCCAACGAGTCTAAGGCCACCTAAGCGTGCCTTTAGTGATGTTTGTTTTGGATCATGGGCCGTTGATGACAAAACTAATTACGGCGTTCTTTCTATTTATAAAGCACTTCCTTACGATGGAGCGAGGCAGTTTTTGTTCAACCCCGGATCACACGACAAACATAAAAATTTAATAATGAGTGAGCTTCCCGATTTTGCTAAGGCATGCGGAGTTGATCATTCAAAATTAAAAGGCGTACGTATGACGAGATGGGGGCATGCAGTTCCAATTGCCCAAATAAATATGATGGCCAGTGGAAAGCTAGCATTAATGAATAGGCCGATATTAAATTCAATTTTTTTTGCTAATCAAGATAACTGGGTGAATCCTGCATTTGAGTGTGCATACGATGTAGCAATAGATGCAGCAACTAAAATTAGGATAAGTTAGGTTT
>JAGOVS010000214.1:1634-4141 GCA_018060625.1 Bacteriovorax sp.
ACAGCATTTTTTGTGCTCGAAATTTCTTTTGCCATAAGTGTGTTTGAAGTTAAAAGAATTAGGAATGATAGGGATAATAATTTCATAAGATTCTCCAATTTGTTAAGATTGAAGTTTGGTATAACTGAGAACAGATCATTCTGAAAGAGATGATTTGTAAATTAAGCAAAGGTGCCCAGATTCCTTTCGACTATCTCTTCTTTTCCAAAAAATAACCCCAACTCATTATTGTAAACCCACTGCTACAAAGTTACTATTTCCCATCGCTAATAGGAGAAAAATGATGAAGCAATACCACGATCTGATGACCCACGTTCTCGAGCACGGAGCAAAAAAAGAAGACCGCACTGGCACGGGGACATTATCGGTTTTTGGTTATCAGGCCCGCTATAATCTTGAAGAGGGTTTTCCTTTAGTGACGACGAAGAAGCTGCATTTAAAATCTATTATTCATGAACTTCTTTGGTTTCTTCAAGGGGAGACCAATATTAAATATCTCAAAGACAACGGAGTATCCATTTGGGATGAATGGGCCGATGAAGACGGAAACCTTGGTCCGGTGTATGGGTCCCAATGGAGAAGTTGGCATGGGGCCAATGGTGAGACTATTGATCAAATCTCAACTGTCGTGAATCAAATTAAAAAAAATCCAGACTCCAGAAGATTGATAGTGTCAGCTTGGAATGTGGCCGAAATTGAAAAAATGGCCTTACCACCTTGTCATGCTTTTTTTCAATTCTATGTAGCGAATGGTAGACTTTCTTGTCAGCTTTATCAGCGCTCGGCCGATATTTTTTTAGGCGTGCCTTTTAATATTGCTTCTTACGCACTCTTAACGATGATGATGGCCCAAGTTTGTGATCTCAAATACGGCGACTTCGTTCATACGATGGGGGATGCTCATCTTTACACCAATCATATCGAGCAAACGAAATTGCAATTGGGGCGCGAATTGAGAGCTCTTCCTAAAATGAAAATAAACCCAGAGATTAAAGATATTTTTGATTTTAAATTTTCTGATTTTGAACTCGTGGGCTATGATCCACACCCTCACATTAAGGCACCGGTTGCCATATGATTGTCTCTTTAATCGTGGCCGTGGGGCCTAAGGGCGAAATTGGAAATGAAAATAAATTGCTTTGGCATATTTCTGAGGATCTAAAAAACTTTAAGAAAATAACCAACGGCAAGGCCATCGTAATGGGCAGAAAAACTTTTGAATCAATTGGAAAAGCACTTCCCAATCGTAAAAATATCGTGCTTTCTCGTGATCCACAATTGAGTGCTCCTGGCATAGAAGTGATCAGTGATCCTTTGATGGCCTTTGACATTGCTCTTGATTATGAAGACGGTGAAGAAAGTGAGATGGTCATCATCGGGGGCGAGGAAATTTTTAAGATTTATCTTCCCTATGTTCAAAAAATTTACTTGTCTGAAGTTCAATATGAGGGTCCTGCGGATGCTTTTTTTCCAACGCTCAACGAATCAGAGTGGCAACAAGTGGAAGAGCAGAAATTTGATCAATTTAACTTTAGAGTTCTCATAAGAAACCAGGCTTAGGTTTGTTTATTAATGAATTTTTTTGGCATGGGCGAGATCATCTTTGTAATCGCGATTGTATTTATCAATCATTGCGTTGTGGTTAAGGGCACGCTTTTTTAGCCCACAAAAAATCTTACCAGCATCAATTAATCGCTCTTCTTCTTTTTTAAATTCTAAATAGGGGACAAAGTTCCCATAATCTTTGACAAAGAAGCTAGAGTCTCCCGTTTTATAATTATAGATTTCACTCATTCTGGGATTGTTGCTATCAATAAAACCCACTTCATAGCCTTCTGCTTTTTTTGTCATTCCCACAACTAGCCAAGCGTGGGCCGTGACTCCTTTGATTTGCAATTTCTGATAGGCCACCTTCTTTTTCACAGAGACGTAGTCGTGGAGTTCATCCATAAGCCTTAAAAGGGCATTAGGGGCCATTTTCGTATTCCCCTTAAGCCCATCCATCCATCCACCTAAGACAACGCCATCATAGAGTTGCCAATCGTTGAGTTCGGCCTGAATAAGGGATTTATATTCGTTTGAGAATTCTTCAAAATTGTGATGGCCTGGAATAGTCACGACAGAATTTCCAAGTCGTATTTTTGCAATGAGTGCCTTTATCCCCGCGCGATCTAGTTTAGGAAGATCAGGTCTGAAAATGGAGAGGTAAAATATATTGCGCTGAAAACGAGAATGCCACCAGCAAACACCCCCATTAAAGAGACCTCCATTATTTTTAAATGACATCAGGTTTTCTGGATTATTGGCAAAGTCCTGAATGCTCATTTGATTTTTTGGGTCTTCGTTAAAACGAGAGCAGAATTCAGATTTTTCAATGGGTAATGTTGCGGCCTGAATGCTTTGAAGAATAAAAAATGATGTTAGGGCCAGGAGGATTGTATTCATTATTTAAGTGTGGGTTACTTTTTGAGGGATTGAACACTAATAAAATCTATCAGGAGTTGGAT
>JAGOVS010000064.1 GCA_018060625.1 Bacteriovorax sp.
GGATTATCAGGGCCGTATTTGATAATTTGAAAAGATGATTCCAGCAAAAAAATTTCTTATTTTAAATGGCCCTAATCTCAATATGCTCGGGAAGCGAGAACCTGGCATTTATGGGACCTTTACCTTAGAGGAAATCATTAAATACACCGAAGAGAGTTTAGTAAATAAAAACTGTGAGTGTAGATGGTTTCAATCTAATATTGAGGGTGAAATTGTTACAAAAATTCAAGAATCACCCAGAGAGGACTTCACTGCGTTAGTAATCAACCCGGGGGCTTACTCTCACACAAGCGTGGCCATTCTTGACGCTCTCCAAATGATTAAAATCCCCATTATTGAAGTCCATCTTTCCAATACTCATCGCCGTGAAGAGTTTCGCCAAACAAAGTTGACTGCGAAAGCATCAACAATCATAATGGAAGGCCTCGGCAAAAATGCTTATTTAATGGCCATTCAGTCTCAGCTTTTGTAATAAAAGAGCAAAGACATTTAAAACAAGGAAAAGATATGATCGACACAACTGACATGAAAAAAGGTGTGAAAATTGAATTGGAAGGAAAACCATACGTAATCCTAAAATCAGAGTTTACTAATCCAGGAAAAGGTTCAGCATTCGTAATCGTAAGAATTAAAAATCTTGAAACTGGTCAAGTAATGGAGAGAACTTTTAAGTCAGGAGTATCTACAAACGCTTCAGTCCCTGACTTAGAAGAAAAACAAGTTGAATATATGTACGCTGATACTGAAGGATTCAACTTCATGGATCAGGCAAATTTCGAGACAATCCACCTGACAACTGAGCAAGTTGGAGATGACCGTTATTACCTTCAAGAAGGTTCAAAGTTAGCAGTTCTTTATTATAAAAGTCGTCCAATTAACATTGAACTTCCGAACTTCATTATCCTCAAAGTTACTGAAACAGACCCTGGATTAAAGGGTGATACTGCAGCAGGGGCAATGAAAAAGGCCATTATGGAGACAGGTCTTCAAGTCAGAGTCCCCCTTTTCATTAAAGAAGGTGAAATGCTGAAGATAGATACCCGTACCGGCGAATACATGGAGCGAGCTTAGTAAAAGACTCAGGTATAATTTTAAACTCATCATTGGGGGGCAATATTTGGCCCCTCAATCTTATCTAAAATATCAGTTAAAATAAAAACAATCTCAATAACTTAAGTTCACTCTTTGGGGAGTAATGAGCGAAAAAAATAAGTGGGCAAAAATTCTTTCTGAACTAGAAAGGGATTTGCCAATTTTTGTAGAAATGGCAGACATTAAAGTTTGTCTGGAGCGCTTTATGAGCGTTGATGAAGATTATTGTGACCAATTTTATCCTCACCTCTATTTCTCATTATGGAAGTTGGCCTTAAAATTGGGAAAGCTTAACCTTGCCAAAAAATACGCACAAAAATCACTGAATCATTTAATTGAATTTAAAAGAATTCCGCAATTAAATAAACTTCTTCTCTCGTTAGAAGAGGTCGGTTTTTTTAAAGAGAAATTAGGTCCCTATAAAACGAAGAGGGACATTCTTATTGGGAAAAGAACAGACTCGATACAATATTATGAAGGTGATGTTGAATTAATGATGGATCATCCAGAGTATTGGAAGTCTTTCCCGGAGTTCTTAAGTGCATATCTAGTCTTAGAAAGAGAGTGGGGCATCGATCAGTGGAAGCTTTGCTATGAATACATTTTAAAAAATCAGTTTGAAAAGGATCTCTTTATACTTTTAATGGAAAAATCAGGAGAGCTTAACAGACCGGGATTTCAAAAAAAATTCATGGAGCTTTTAAATGTAAAAAAAATCAAATTCAAGAAAAACGAATTACCAAAAATCGAAAAAACAATCAGTGCGCCAAAAGATAGATTAATCATTGATTATGATCTAGTAGCGATGAGCTTGCTATCAGGGGCAATTGGTCCAACAGATGAAGAACAATCAAGAGTACTTAATTCTTTAAAATTTATTTCAAAAGAAGAGTTGCGATTAAAAGGTTTGGATATGGCCATTGCGTTTGAACTTTTAGGAATGGAGCAAGTGGTATTTTGTTTATGTGAACAACTCGTAAAAATATCTAATGACGTAAAAATGATTATAGGTGCTTATTATGTATGGGCGCAGTCTCTTGAAAGCGCAGGGAAATACTTTAAAGTCATTGAATTAGTGGATGAAGTTATAGACACTCAACCCCTATTTGAAGACGAACGAGTTGCCTTTATTTATTTGAAAGCAGAGGCTTGTTTGAAATTAAAAAAAAATAAAATGGCAAAAAGTTTGTACTTAGAAATTAAAACTCTAAATCCCCATTATCGGTCAATAAGGGAGAGGTTAAAAATCATTGAAGCGAATTAATAAGATACTTTTAGTATTTTGTTTTTTTAGTTTTCTTGCTATTTATGGTGGGTGGAGATTTATTCACTCGTCACGTTTTTCCAATGAAGCATCGTTAAAGGTCTCAGACATATTGACCAAGAAATTCGGGGCTAAGTTGTCCTTTTCTGGAGTCGATTTCGGAATTTTCCCACCCTCAACGATTTTTAAGAATGTACATATTGAGAAAAACGATCCCCAATTGGCGAATGTTGATTTATTGGTCGAAGAGTTGGTCGTTTCATTTAAGTATTCCAGTTTTTTGTCAAGTGAACTTGAGATAGAAGATTTAAACCTGAAAAATGGTGAGTTGAAAATTCTATTAGCGGATACAAAAACACCAGAGATCCACTGGGATGAGTTAAGTACTAAAGATTTCTTTTTAAAGTACTCGGATTTTTATAAAAAAAGTCCACTGCACGTAAATATCATCCATGTAGAGAATTTAAAAACTCAAATTGATGCCAATAAATTAATGATTAAGACATTTTCATTGGCGCCTCATAGAAAGGAAATTCGAGTAAAATTGCTGGCAGAAGACATTTATCTAGACCCCAAATTGAAAAAAATCCCACCTCTTGGGCTTACAAAGGGGGAATTTTCCCTCTCCTTGGTTAAGGACTTGTGGAAAATAAATCATTTTCTTGTTGAAGACAGGCAAAATCAAATTGAAATAAAATCTCAATTTTTTAATAAAGAAAAAGCCTTGCATCAAGAAGGCGCTGCCCAAATTAATTTTGATTTGAAATCAATACATCGCTTTTATCCCTATTTATCAAAACAATTTTTAGGATTAGAGGGTGATGGAAAATTAAGTATTGATTATGCCGGGGAGCTGTTTAATCCAGATGCAACGACAAAGATAGAAGTCAATAATCTAAAAACGGAGTGGATTCATTTTAATAAAATAGCAGGCCTTTTAAAAAAGAAAAAAAATGTCCTACAGTTTGAAAAGCTAAGTGCTTTGAACGGCAATGAATCTTATGAATTAATAAAATCTCAACCTTTTTTTGACTTAAAGAAGATGAATTTTCTTAGAACGAGAGCAAGTTTTAATTTAAAAAATGCTTTTAGTAATACATTTCTCTATTCATTAAGGGACTCTCTAACTCCCTTGAAGGGATATTTAACGGGGAAAATTGATGTCGCTTGGGATGGAGATAAAGTTTATTTTGATCTTCGCGAGAAAGCGAGGTTTGAAAATTTTCAACTTCTTTCTACTTCTCAACCGCCAATACTAAAAAATGGCGGCTTTGACATTGATGAAGCCCTCTTAAGTTTGGATAAAAATTTCAAATTAGGAATTCAAGCAAAAATTTCTATGCCTAATACGAAAGTAATCGCTACAGGAGAGATCTCGGAAAAGGGAATTAATATTTTATTAAAGGATTCAAGAATAGATATGTCAGCGATAGGGCCAATTAGCGGGGTCGCGATTACAGGGGTTGGCCCCGCTACTGCTGAAATCCATGGTCCATTTGATGATGTAAAATTTGATTTTAAGGTTGATTGGAATAATTTTAGCATAGTCGATCTGCATTTCGGAAGAGCACAATCTGAATTCTCACTTTCCTTAAAAGATCTCAGTATAAACATTGATAAATTGACAGGTGCTTACAATCAATCAATTTTTAGCGCAGAGGGGGAGCTTAGTTTTGGAGAAATTGGGGAGATGGATCTTGATATAGATTTCAAAAAGACTAATTTTGCTGATGCCCAGAAAATGTTCGGTTTAGTTTTTAATAATATAAAATTACCCGTAATTCCGGAATTTAACTTTCAAGCAAAATATCATATTAAAGGGGGCTACTCACTAGATAAACTTAAGGTGACTGGGGCCATTAAGGGAACAGAACTGAAGGTGTTTAATGAAGAAGCAGAAGCTTTAGCGTTGAATTTTTCTTTGGAAAATAGCTTATTACTTTTTAAAGATGTTAAAATTAAAAAGGCCAGAGGAGAGATTAATGCTGTTGTAAGTATCAATTTGGCCAATAATTATACAGAGCTTGATGGGGGGACCCAGGGATTAAGACTCAGTGATTTTAGTTTTTTTAGAAAATTAAATATCCAATATGATGGAGATGTCGTTGTTGATTTTGATGGAAATGGGATCAAGGATAATTTCTCTTCTCGTTTTAAGACAAGAGTAAATAATCCCTACATTGAAAATGTGCCAGCTTCACCTTCAAATGCCATTTTTTATCTTAATACAGATGACGTTGTCATTAATGCGAATCTGTTATCTGGAAAGATTAAGCTAGATTCAAATATTAATTTTAAAACAAGACAAGTTAATTTGAAGTCTGCAATTGAAACAACTGAGATGCGAGAGGTCTTAGGGATGGTTGCGGGACACAACATGTCCGATAAAGGAATTTCGGGGAAAATTAAAGCTCAGCTCAATACTCAATTTAATCTGGACACCTTTGTCATTAAGAAATTCCTATTAGACGTCACACAGTTTAATCTCAAAAAAGCGGATGTAAACGTTGAAGTTGATGGACGATATAACTCGGTTGCGATTGATAGTGGCATTGTGAAAAAATGGGATATGCGTTTTATTGATGGAGACAATTTTTTTATAAGTCGAGCAAGAAATATGAGCAATAATAGTATCGTTTTTGAGAATGATTTTTCTATAAAATCGAGTGTCTTGGAATTTTTTACCGGAACCATTGAAAAAGCTGTAGGTGTTATGAGGGGAAGCGCACAACTAGTTGTCGATAGAAAAATGGAAGTTTCAAAGTTTGAAATGAAAGGGACTAAGAATTCATTCAAGATAAGAAGTGTACCAGGAGCAATTACAGATTTAGATTTTCTAATTATTAAGAAGGGGAATGTTTATGAGATATCGCATCTGGTGGGGAAATACGGTGATGGTGATTTTAAAGTAGGAGGAAGTTTTCTTTTTGACGACCTCTATCCTCAAGTAAATATTGATTATAAAATTGAAAGAGCAACAATTCCACTTTTCAAGCGCTCAAGTCTCTTGGCAAGTAGCTTTGGCACGATTACAGGGACAGAGCTTCCATATAAATTAAACGGAAAGGTCGCAGTTTTGCACGGAGAATTTTTAGATGATCTAAGTGATTTCACAAAAGAAAATAAAATTTCGCTGGATGCCTTTAAGAAATACTTACCTCAAAAGGGGAGTGGGGAAAGGAAAAGTATCCTGCTTTTAAATGTCTCATTTGATATTCTCAATCAAATTGTTCTAAAAAATAATTTGGCAGAGGTGTATGCTAAAGGCAGTGGTCAATTTTCTGGAGATGTTCTTAATCCAGAGATTAATGCGCGCATTGATATTATCCCCTCTGTCAGTAAATTTAAGTTCAAGGGCCATGATTTTCTTTTAAGCCAAGGTTTTGCAGAAGTTCGAGATCGGAGTAAGGCAAGGAGCTCGGATATAAAGTTTGTTGGTGTTGCTAAAATTAATAATTATGATGTTAAACTCGACATTTTTGGGAGCATAGAAAAAACACAGATTAGCTTATCTTCTGAGCCCGTACTTGCCCAAGAGGACTTGGTTGCTTTGCTTACACTGGGAGTGACCTCGGACATGTCAAAAAATCTTGAGGCAGGGGATTTAAAGTCTGTGACTACCGTGGGAATTGGAACTCTTTTGGTCGACCAGTTAAAAATCAACGAGGATTTAAATTCTATGCTGGGACTCAATCTTAGTGTACTGCCTGAATTTAAAGAAGACGAATCGTCTCTAGTTTCAGGGAAGTCCGCTGTCTCTGAGGGAAGCACGAGTCGCTTAAAGTCTTCAACTAAAATAGTTGTCAAAAAAGAAATTAATAAGATGATAGATCTCTCTGTTTCAAGTACGGTTGGTGGCTCAATTGAGCAAACTCAAGAAATGAACATTAATTTTAATATTAATAAGAATTTTTCTATTCAGGGGGTTTACGAAGTAAAGCCCGCCGAGGAAGAAAATACGAATGCTCCGAATTCAGTCGGTGCTGATTTAAAATATAGAAGGTCTTTTTGATCAGAATCTTATTCGTTCTATTTATTTTATTCTGTCTGGGGCCATTGGGATTTCCTGGATTTGCAGTTGCAGAACTTGTTCCCTCTAAGAATGCCAAGCTAAAAGGAATTGACTGGAGAACAACCCCGATTTTTAAAAAACGATTTAGTACCTATCTTGATGATCTAATAGGTAAGCCGTGGGATGTTCTTAGTTTCAAGATTAAAATTGACCAAATTAATAAAGAACTTTTTAGCAGTGGTTATTTTTCATCCTCCATTAAAACGGAGCTTTTTGGAAGTGAATCGGATCCTTTAGTCAGAATTCAAATTCTCACAAACGAGAGAACTAATTTTCAATTCTCAGGAAACACTCTTTTTTCACATCAGGAATTGCGAGCTAAATTGGTAGAGAAAATAAAAAATGATTTTGGGAAAATGGATCGAGGCGCCCTGGGGAATTTTATTAATGATGTCTACGAGTCAGCAGGGTTCTATAATACAAGCGTGAAAAGTTATGAAAATGCAGGAAAAGACTTAGAAGACATAGGTGTTAGGACTTTCTTTTTTGTTATTGATGAAGGTGTAAAGTTAAAGGTTTCGGGCATTAATTATCGTGGAAATATTTTTTTAAATAATGACGAGATGAGCAGATTACTTAAGAAGAATGGATCAAATCTTGCTCTTGCTGGATACTATGACAAGGTTTTTTTTGAGAGCTTTTCGACAATAATTAAGAAGGAATATCTGGCGAAAGGATTTGTTTTTGCTGACGTTTCCAAGCCTCGCATCGTCAATAATGATGAGGAAGACTCCCTTACGATAGATTATGCGGTAATGGAAAAGCAGCAAGTTGTTCTTAGTAATATTACGCTTGAAAAAATCGATCCTCTTTTGTTAGATGGAGTAAAGAGTCTTTTGGTTAATAAAGAAGGCGAACCCTTAAATGTTGTCGAGCTTGAAGATGATTTAAAAAAAGTCATCATTCATTTCCAATCTTTAGGTTATTATTTTACTACGATTTCCAATCTGAATGATAATTCTCTTTTGGTTTATGATAAGACTTATTCAACAGTAGAATTGCACCCTGAAATTGTTCTTGATCGTCAGATATGTTTTAACGAGGCCATTGTAAGCGGAAACATTAAGACAAGTAGTGAGGTTATTCAGCGTGAGGTTCATCTTTCTCAAGGAGAACTCATTACTCCTGCTAAGTTAGAGGGTCTTCGACAGAAGTTGTCGAATTTGGGATTGTTTTCAACTTTAAAAATTTCCCCTTTCATTCTCTACGAGGGAGAAAGTAAGGCATGCGCTCAAACAAATATAGTCATTCAGGTTAAAGAGAAGGATTTTGGTCTCTTTGAGGTTGCTCCGGGTTATAGAACAGATTTAGGTTACAAGTTATCTACTAATGTCGCTTACAATAACTTTATGGGCATGAATCGCTCACTTTCTTTTAAAACACAGGCCAACTTGCGTACAAACTTAGATGGCTTTGATAGCACCCGACGAAATGAAAATAAGAACTTTTTAGAATATCTCGGAAAGGTCTCCTACGTAGAACCTTATCTTTTTCATGATGTTCTTCGAACACAATTAGAATTTGAGCTTGCCTCTTCGTTTCAACGCAAGCGTTTTTATGGATTTGATGCTGATATTTTGCGGATTTCGCCACAAATTTCGAAATCGATTATCAAAAACAACCTCTCTCTATCCATGCGGTATCAATTTGAGCGTATAAATCAGTTCCATGCCACAGAAGAAAAGGATAATGACAATTTCACAATTGGCGGTATTACTCCATCTATTACCTATGATAAACGCAATGATCCTATTTATCCCCGTAAAGGTTATTATCTTAATTTATCTTCTGAATGGGCCAATCATTATTTTGGATCAATGAAAAATGATGATCTTGAAGTTAATTACGTTAAGCTGGTTAGTCGCAATAAATTTTACTATCCGGCCGGAGACTTCACCTTGGCCTTTTCTTTGGCCATGGGTTACGAAAAAAACTTTGCGTTGGAAATTCTAAAAGATGCGAATGGGAATCCACTTCTTAATAACAATGGTGTTCAGCGGACCCATGGGTATATTCCAAGTATTAAGGTCTTTCGATTAGATGGGTATGATGAGATTCGAGGATACGACGAGGGAGAGGTTAATCGCTTGATTGGTGGAACGCCAATTGGAGAAGTCGTCGTTCAAGA
Source organism: Bacteriovorax sp. (assembly GCA_018060625.1). Taxonomy (GTDB): domain Bacteria; phylum Bdellovibrionota; class Bacteriovoracia; order Bacteriovoracales; family Bacteriovoracaceae; genus Bacteriovorax. The sequence continues at coordinate 8,557 of JAGOVS010000064.1, forward strand.
TGAAGCCTACTTCACCGCAATAAAGTTTGAACCACGTTATAACCTCACAGATACCTTTCAAGTAGGCGTTTTCTTTGATGCGGGACGAGTTTCTGTCGATCACTTTGAGCCTCTCAACCTCCGATCTTCAGTTGGTGCAGGCTTTAAATTTTTAACCCCAGTTGGATCTTTGGATTTTGATTATGGGATTAAGCTCCAAAGAAACACTAATTCCGGCCAGATTCGTGACTCGTTTGGTCGATTCCATTTATCAATAGGATATTTTTAGTGTGAACTTTACGAAGAAGTGCTTGACGAGGGGCCTTAGATTTACGTATAAGGGACAACACTTGCATTTTTCTGCATTTTATATTTGAATTAATACTTCGTGATTTTCACATCGGAAATTATTTGAAGGGATCACTTTAAGGGAAAGCGTATGTATACTCAGAAATCGTTCGTTCTAAAGCCAGCTGAAGCAGACAAAAAATGGTACGTGGTCGATGCACAAGACCAGGTAGTCGGAAGACTTGCGACTCAAATCGCAGATATTCTAAGAGGGAAAATCAACCCAAAATTCACATACAATACAGACTCTGGTGACTATGTTGTAGTTATCAATGCTGATAAAGTTAAGTTTACAGGTGATAAGTGGAATGCCAAAGAATACTTCTGGCACACAAATTTCACAGGTGGAATTAAGAGCAGAAGTGCAAAAGAGCAATTGGAAAAACATCCAGAACTTATCGTTCTTGAAGCGGTAAAAGGAATGCTTCCAAAAAACACTCTTGGAAGAAAGCAATTAACAAAACTTAAAGTTTTTGCGGGTGCATCTCATGATCACGCTGCTCAAAACCCAGTTGAATACAAATTAAAATAATCTATAAGGACTAACGATATGGCTGCAAAAGGTAAAACATACGACGCTCACGCAATTGGAAGAAGAAAATCTGCTGTTGCAAGAATTTATATGGCCGCTGGATCTGGAAAGATCACGGTTAATAAACGAGATATTAAGAACTTCTTTAAACAAGAAACAAATCTTTATGTTGTTAACCAACCTCTAAATCTAACGAAACTTGCAGAAAAATTTGATTTTGTAATCAATGTTGCTGGTGGTGGGATTTCTGGTCAAGCGGGAGCAATCAGACTTGGGATCGCAAGAGCTCTTTTGAAAGTTCAACCAGCACTTCGTCCAGAACTTAAGGCTGCAGGATTTTTGACAAGAGACCCAAGAGAAGTTGAAAGAAAGAAAGCAGGTCGTTCTGGTGCAAGAAAAAGATACCAGTTTTCAAAAAGATAATATTTCAGAATATATTTTCATACTTAAAAGCCTACAGCAATGTAGGCTTTTTTTTGTCCAAATATCTCTTTAATGTCTAAGGGACATGTTCGCAAAACTCATCTAAAATGGGGCCATGCTTAAAGAAAAACAGGTTCATGTTATTCAAATCCGTGGCGCGAAAACTCATAATTTAAAAAATATCGATATTGATATAAAGCTTAATACGATTACGTGTATTGCTGGTCCGTCAGGATCAGGGAAAACGTCCTTGGCCTTTCATACACTCTTAACAGAATCAAAAAGACGATTTATTAATTCACTTCCAACGGATATGAAATTCTTTTGGGAAATCCCCCATACAGTGGATGTAGATAAAATATATCCTGTTCTTCCGGCCTGGGGACTCCCTCAACATAATCCAGTTATTAACTCTAGACCCACGGCCTTAGATGTTATTGGAGGGCTAGAGCGACTTCAGAAAGTATTCATGGTACTGGGGAGCTTTCTTTGCCCGATTCATCACGTTCCTTATTTGAAAAGACCTTCCTATGATTCAGTTATTAACGAAATTGGCCGCTTAATAAAGATGAACGATGAGGCAGATGTCGTTCATGTTTTTATTTCAGCAGCAGATTATCGCCAATTTGTTTCGATTGACATGAATCCTAATAGGTCAATGAGTGACAATGTGCACAGCTTTAAAGAAGATGATCCTTGGTATGAAATCGTTCGTGTGAAGGTGAGAAGTTTAGATAATTTGAGGACAAAAATCCAAGAATTCCAATTGGGTCATGAGGTGGAGTTGCGCTTTTATTTAGCGGGAATCAATAAAAATTTTAAAGTTTTAAATAGTTTTCAATTTCAATGCCCTCATTGTGAGGAAAAAGTAACTGAGAATAAAGTCAAATATGTTGAAAGTTTATCCCCTCTTAATGCCTTAGGGGCATGCACTAAGTGTTCGGGGCATGGAATGTTATTGGTTTTTGATCGAGAGAAACTTGTTAAAGATCCAACAAAAACCATAAGAGAGGGTGCAATAAATTTTCTGCATTTTTCACGATTCGAACATCTTTTTCCCATTTTTCTTCACGAGTGCAAAAAAAACAAGATAGATGTGGATACGCCCTTTGAGCAGCTCCCAGATAATAAATGGACTTTTCTTTATGAAGGAAGTGGCCGCTACGAGGGGTTCAATCAATATTTTGAATATTTGAAATCTCTTCGTTACAAAAAAAATATAAGAATTTATACCAGAAGTATGCAAAGAGAAATACTTTGTGAAAGTTGTGAAGGGACTCGTATTTCTGAAAGTGCAGGAAGTCTTTCAATTCCAATTTTGGAAGATGTTATATCGTATAAAAATTTTTTAAAATTAAACATTAAAGAATCCTTAAGTGTGTTGAAGAAAATTAACAAAGACTTAAAAGATGTAATCAAAAAAGAAAAGCTCGGAAACACCTTAAACAAGTTAGAACTCCTTTTTTTGATAGCAGATGATTTAAGCTTAGGGCATATTCACAATACAAGAAAAGTACGCTCTATGAGTTCAAGTGAATATCAAAGGTTGTTGCTTGCCAAATATCTTTCATATGAAGGTTCTCAGTCATTATTTGTGCTCGATGAACCAAGTCTTGGGTTGAGCTTAAATGCGCAAGGGAAAATCCTAAAATATCTTCGGGCATTAAGAGATCAAGGTAATACAATCTTGCTAGTAGAGCATTCAGAATTTCTGAAGAAGGAGTCGGATGAGGTCATTGAAATGGGCCCAGGAGCAGGAGCTCGCGGTGGAGAGATTTTATTTCAAGGGACATATCGCCCCCCTCAATTTACGACAGAAGCCAGTCAGTTTTTATTTTGTAAGAAAAAAAGTTTTATAAAAATAACTGGAGCAAAAATTAGGAATCTTTATATTGATGAATTGATTATCCAAAAAAATGCAATCAATTGGGCGTATGGTGAATCCGGGACAGGCAAGACGTCATTTCTTGTTCATTTATTAGGAAATGAAGTCTATAAAAAAAATCATGGGACGAGGTTAAGTTTTCATGATTATCAATTTAAAAAAATTAATGGAATTAATGATATCAAAGATGTCATCTTGATTAATAGTAGTTTAGATAAAATAAGTCCTCGATCAACCGTGGCCACATATACGGACCTTGGAGGGTTTGTAAGGAAGTATTTTGCCAGCCTAGAGATTTCAAAGAATTTGGGGTTAAAAGAAGGGCACTTTTCATCAAACTCAGAACTTGGACAATGTTCAAGTTGTGAGGGCAGAGGGGTGAAACTTGTAGAGATGCATTTTATGGAAGATGTGGAATTTGTTTGTGAGGATTGCCAGGGAAAAAAGATCAAACCTTATTACGCCAAAATTTCCGATGGCCATTTAAATGCTTTTGAAGCATTTAATAACCCCTTGAGCGAAGTTCTCCCTCATATTAAACTGACTCCTAAAGGTAAGAGGATTTGGGAATACTTTAAAATTTTAAAATTAGACTATCTTTCCTTAGATAGATCATTAACTTCACTTTCGGGAGGCGAAAGGCAGAGATTGCAGTTAGTGTCTTTGTTAGACAAAAAAACAAAAAATAATTTAATTATTTTCGAGAATTTAACAAGTGGGCTCTCATACCATGAGTTTGTACCTTTGGCCGATCTTCTTAATCAACTAAAGACCGAAGAAAATACTCTTATAATAATAGACCAAAATCCTTTTTTTCAAAATATTTCTGAAAACAAAATCCAATTTATTGATATCTGATTTTTGGGTACTTGTTAATCTAACTTGCTAATAAATTTCTTTTTTTAAAAACCGATATGCTTTGGAATGTTATCAGGTTGGAGATTAAAGAATGATAAAATCCCTATTAATGTTGTCTTTATTCTTTCTCTGTTTATCTGCATGGGCAACGATTTTTTCTCGTATGCCTATCGAAAAGCAAGTGGAAGAGGCTAATTCCGCTGTGGTTACAAGATTGGCATCAGCTCGCGCTTATAAGAACAGTAGCGGAATGATAATGACAGAGTATCGATTTGAGGTTCTCGAATCTTTTAATTTACATGAAAGTGATATTGAAGGGCAAGAGTTGAAATTGACAATGCCTGGAGGGACGGTTGAGGGTGTTACTTCCATGATAGACGGTGCACCAAAGTTTGCAATTGGGGAGCATTCATTTCTTTTATTGAAAAAAATTGAATCGAGGATTTATTTAAGTAATTTTACACTTGGTAAATACAGAATTCAAAATAAGGGAGGGGAGATTTATTACACTTCAGAAGTTTTCCCGACAGATCCAATGCTGGGAACAATTTCTAAGAATAAAATGATGGATTTAATGAGGAGGACTTGGAAGATCTCATCGTTAATACACCTTCCATATCAAAATAAATTAAGAGAAGTTGCTTCTGATGTTTATAGAGGGGATAAAAAAAATAATAAATTTGAAAGAAGAGAACCTGCTCAAGAAGTCACTCCAGAGGAAGGAGTACCCTTTTTTTTCTGGAGCGCATTGTTTCTCGTTTTATTCTTTTTTACCTTGATTTTTGTTAAGTTAGCAAAAAGTGAGCATCAACATAAATGTGAATAATGTAAAAAAATATACTTTTGTTTTTATTCTTTTGGGTCAAATCCAGATCTGTCAATCATCTGTCTTTAATCAAACAAAAACAGGAATCCCTCTCCATTGGGGAAGTGGCCATACTACAGTGGATTTATATGTGAATTCACAAAACACCCAGTCACTCGCAGAAGAGAGTGTGCAGTCTATTGCCGGGGCTTCCATAGAAGCATGGAATGGTCATTCCAAAATCATTTTGCGGAAAAATTCCACTGAGGGTAAGAATCAAGAAGATTTGAATGAGCTCTACTTTTCTAAGGATCCGGATATTTTTAATGGAACAGGAGTCATTGGAATTACCCAAGTTTCCTTTAAAGATAATGACGGGAAAATTCTTGGTGGAGATGTTTTAATAAATGACAATTATTCATTCTCAACGAGAGAGACAGATCAATCCTATTTAGGAAATGTAATTACACATGAAATAGGGCATTTTTTAGGTTTAGGGCATGGACAAGTTTTAGGCTCTGCGATGTTTTATGCAATTACAAGAGGTCAGTATATTCCCAAAGACGATGATAAATCTGGACTCTATTCACTTTACCCTAATGGGGATGTTGCAAAAGGGACACTGACTGGAACAATTATCGGAGGGAGAAAACACATTGGGGTGTTTGGTGCCCACGTTCAAGCAATATCGATCAAGACTGGAAAAGTTATGGGGGCCACAATCAGTGAAGTTTCTGGGAAGTTTAAAATTTCAGGACTCCCTATCAATGATCAGTTTATTATTTACACCTCACCTGTTAAGCAGATGGGTATTCCAAGCAATTATGCAGGGGCAAAAAGTGACTATTGTGAATCTTCTAAGAAGTATCGAGGCAGTTTCTTTCAGTCCTGCGGATCTAGGTCCGAGGGCTTTCCAGAGGCCGTTAGTTTAAATAGTTCGACCGTGGATATAGGAAAGATAACTATTCGTTGTAGTGTCGATTCTCCTCCGGAATATTTTCAAGACAAAGGCATTACTCCCTCTGAGTTTGATGTATTTTCCTATGCCAATTTAGGTTTAGGAGGATCTTTTGTTGGATCATTTTTGAGTTCTGAATTAAAAGACGGAAGTCGAAATGATTATTTTAGAATGAATTTATCTAATGTAAGCAATTGGGATAGTATTTCGAATTCCAACGCACTTTATTTAGAATTAAAGATTCTTAATCAAGCCTTTTATTCCCCCTTTAAGGCCAACGTTACAGTCAAGCGTCTTTCTGGTACAAGCGATGCTTTGCCAAAATATACTCAGGAGGAGGATGGATGGCTAAGCCTTGAAAGTATTGTTCATATTCCAATTAATCGATCAAATTCCTCAGACAATGATTTCGAAGTCGTCATTAATGCAGAAGATATGCAAAGAAGTATTCCCTCGGGGATTCCAAGCTCTTTGGAAGATTATTTTCCCTCTTTTTCTGAGTTTAAAGATGATCTTTATTTCTACCTAGTAATGGCCACAATTGTTAAAAAGAATGACGATCAAAGCTTCACCCATGTTGCCTCGAGAATTGATAACCTCTCTGACAACTCACTTTGTCCCGATGCAATTAACACTTATGCTTTAACCAACTACTCTGTTCAAAAAACGTCATCATCGTCTTCAACCATGACAGATTCTGAGAGAAAGAAAGTCGCAGGATGTGGAAGTGTGGAAATAAATGATGGGGGCGCAAGTGGTGGGGGGCCCATGAGTTTGATGGTGGGACTACTAATGAGTTTTATCCTCTACTATGGACTAAGTAGATATAGCAAGTTGACCTAAGCTGATTTATACTTTTTAAGAGTTTAATCAGTTGAGGTTTAAGGATGAAATTCTCTTTATTCATTTTCGTCATTTTTCAGGTATTTTTCTATTCCAACCTTTCTGCTCAGGATTTACTGAAAGAGAGAATTAGAAAGCTGAGTAGTAATAAAACGTCAATTTACATTGAAAAAGGAATTTTTCATAACGGGGGAGTTAAGCAAGAGGCAGCACTTAAGTCTATTCGACAATCCTATAATCCCAAGCAGGGTTTTGGGCGCATTGTAATTGATTTTAATACAAATCAAATACCTAAGATTTACGGTCACATCTCTTCTCAAGAGAAGAGTCTCAGTATTGATTTTTTTGATACTACCTTGGCCAAAGATCTTCAGACGATTGAGAGCACGCGCTTCGTAGAGAAAATTAATTTTTATCCAATAGAGAATAATTATGTCTCAATGGAAATGAAATTAAAAACCAAAGTAAGCGCAGATATTTTTTTCCTGGAAAACCCAGGGCGCCTTGTGATTGATTTTAAGAATTAAATTTAGTTTGGAGTAAATAAAATGTCAGACATGGAAAATGATTTTCAAGTAAAAATGAAACCGGCAAGCTCAAAAGAAGAATTACCAAAGCTACCTGAAATTGTAGTGATAATACC
>JAGOVS010000215.1 GCA_018060625.1 Bacteriovorax sp.
TTGATCATGTTAATGCTGTATTCAACTTTTGCAGAGGTCTCATTTTGCGAAATCACTTTTATAGCACTCACTCCATCAACAAAATCTGGATATTTTGCATAATCAATAATGGTCTCGTAAAGTTTAGTGATCTCAACATCAACCACTTCAGTTCTCGTTGCACTTGCCATAACATTCTCTCCATAAAATATTAAAGATAATAATAATAAAACTTTTAGCATTTAGTAGCGAGGCTTCGTATCAAAGTGATGTTCTGCTTCGATATGTCTTATCGTCCCTGAACTAGAACGCATAACAATCGAGTGGGTGATGGCCCCCCAAGCTTTGAACTGCACACCTTTTAAAAAATTTCCAGAAGTCACACCTGTCGCCACAAACATAACGTTTCCACGGGCAAGATCATCAATTTTAAAAACTTTTTTGATATCATCGATACCCATTTTTTTGGCGCGAGTAATCTCCTCTTCACTTCTAGGACGCAATATCCCCTGAAAATCGCCCCCCATGCATCTTAAAGCAGCAGCTGAAATCACACCTTCCGGCGCTCCTCCGATTCCAAATAAAATATCGACTCCCGAATTAGGATCACAACAAGCAATCGATGCCGAGACGTCACCATCTCCGATGAGTTGAATGCGTGCCCCTGCTTCGCGGACCTCTTGGATTAATTCTTTATGACGAGGTCGATCTAAGATAACCGCTGTTAAATCAGCGACTCGGCATTTTTTTGCGTCGGCCAGTCTACGTAAGTTTTCCTTTGGGGATTCGTTAATATCAATCAGTCCACGGCCCTCACGCCCACAGGCAATTTTTTGCATATAAGTGTCTGGTGCATGGAGAAGATTTCCCTTCTCTGCAATGGCCATGACTGAAATAGAGTTATATCCACCAGTGGCACAAACAGTCGTCCCCTCAAGTGGATCAAGAGCAATTTCTAATTCCGGACCTCGTCCTGTTCCTACTTTTTCTCCAATATAAAGCATGGGGGCTTCATCGCGCTCGCCTTCACCGATCACAACCGTTGCATCGCACTCAACAGAGTCAAGCATCGATCTCATTGCATCAACTGCAGCTTGATCAGCGGCCTTCTCATCCCCTCGTCCCATTAAACGAGCAGAGGCAATAGCGGCCATTTCCGTTACGCGAACAAATTCTAAAGCAAGGTTGCGATTCATAATGTTGATCTCCAAAAATAATAGGTGACATAGACAGACACGCTGATTCGTCACCGATTATAAAAGGTAATGCAGAATGTGTTAAGCTTTATCCGCCTAGCTTGTGAACTAAAAATTCTCGTGCAAGACTAGGCAGGTGGGCCTCTCGAATTTTCCTGACAACGCCTAAGGCCATCTCCGCTTTTTCTTCGTTGGCACTTTCGTCAATTTGAAAGACAAATTCATCTTCTGGTGAGAGGGGTGTATCAAGATCTCTTTGAGTCATAATGCGACCCGTACGAAGGCCAATACCTTCTTCCCATTCAATAAAATGTTCCATTAAAAGAATTTGAAATCGCGAAATCCCACTCGTTGTGTGCTCCCAAACAAAAATTTCGAGCACACCATCGGCCTTTAGCCAGTACTTTAAATTATTGGGCAAATCAAGATTCATCTCCTGATCATGCAGGGCCTTAATATGCGAAACGATATTGTCATAAGAGAGAAAATCCCTCATTTTCGACTCAAAACTAATGGAAGAAAGAAACGAGAGACCAATTGATCCTCCTCTTATCCATTGAACCTTGCCCTTGACTTGTACAGATTCCCCTCGCCATTGAAGATTGCCTTCAATAATGCTTCCTTGAGTAAAAGTGTGGGCCCCATCCTTAAAAGTGAGCTGCATACCAGAAAGAGAAATATCTTTGACTTCAAAGAACATTTTTCCTTGAGCGTCTTTTGCACCTTCTTCACGAAAAATCATGAAGCCAAAAGGAAAACGCGGAAAAACCCGTTTCTCTAATTCCTGATAATCTGTCTTTATTAAACTTAAATGTCTCTCCATTCAATCCCCTCATTCCATATTTATTTTGAAAGCTTCCTACTCTTAGGTTAAAGTAGAGTTCAATATATTATAAGAAGGAAAAAAATGGATCATGGGTCAAATTCACCTCGAACTCATCACCCTAACGAGTGGGAAATTGATAATCTTCCCAATCGTTTAACGATGTTGAGAGTTATTCTTATTCCGATCATTTTACTTTCGCTTTTTTTTAATCAATCTGACTACGCATGGGCCATCGCTCATACAAAATGGCTCAACTATATTGCGGCCTGGACCTTTGTCGCGGCCTCAATTACAGATTTTTTTGACGGTTATATTGCCCGAAAAAAAAATATCGTCACCGTCTTTGGCTCTTTTTTAGATCCGATTGCTGATAAATTTTTAGTCATCTCTTCACTCATCATGCTTTTAGCGCTGGAGAGAGTGCATGTCCTGATTGTCTTGGTCCTGGTCTTAAGAGAAATGTACATTACGGCCCTGCGTCTGCTTGCCATGGAAAAAGGTCTCTCTGTTCCCGTTGGAACTCTAGGGAAATGGAAGACGGCCACACAGATGGTAGGAGTGCCGTTATTGATGGCCCACGACCAACCTTGGGGAATCGATATGCCGCTGCTTGGAACAGTGGCCATTTATCTTGCTTCACTCTTTTCTCTCTATTCTGCCCTCGAGTATTCAATAGGTCTCATTAAAAAAATTCAAAAAATGCGAAAAGAGAATAAACTTAAAAAGAAAGAACAAAAATTGGCCAAGGAAAATAAAACGTGAATAGTTTAAGTGGAAAAATAATCCTCGTCACGGTCTCTGGACCTGACTGCCCCGGAATTACGGCCCGTTTAATGAGAATTATCAGCGAGTATTCTGTGGATGTCTTGGACATGGGTCAAGCCGTCACCCATGGTCTGCTTTCACTGAGTTTTGTTTTAGGACTTAATTCAGATGAAAAAAATGCCAATGGAAATGTTTTAAAAGACCTCTTATTTGAAGCTAATCTCATGGGATTAACTTTGGGCTATAAAGTTGTTGAAAAAAACATCACAACTCCGGAAATGGAAGGCGATAAATTCATTGTCACTTGTGTCTCTCCAACGAAAGTCACCGCGAGTTTTGTGGCCGATCTCTCCCAAACGTTGGCCACTTATAAAATCAACATTGAACGCATTGATAAAGTTTCTCCAAGAGAATTTTCTTCCATGGAAATTTCAACGACTATTCCTCGAAATTTAGAAACAAAAAAATTAAAAGAAGAACTTATGCGCGTCTCTACAAAGCATAAAATCGATGTGGCCTTTTTAAAAGATAATGTTTTTCGAAGAAACAAGCGGCTCATTGTTTTTGATATGGACTCAACACTCATTCAAACCGAAGTTATCGATGAACTGGCCGAACTTTGTGGTGCGGGGGAAGAAGTTCGTGCCATTACCCATCGAGCAATGAATGGGGAAATTGATTTTGATGAATCACTGAAACTGAGGGTCTCAAAACTTAAGGGACTAGAGACGGCCCGCATGCAAGAGATCTTAGAAAAACTCCCACTTACCCAAGGAGTTGAAGAATTTATCAAAACGATAAAAACTCTTGGCTATAAAGTTGCGCTGATTTCGGGTGGATTTACTTTTTTTGCCGATGCTCTAAAAATCAAACTAGGTCTTGATTATTCTTTTGCTAACGAATTGCAAATTGAAGATGGAAAACTCACCGGCCTGGTCACTGGTACAATTGTCAACGCCAATCAAAAGGCAATCTTGGTCAAACTCATTGCCCAACAAGAGAATATTTCCCTGGAACAAGTTGTGGCCATTGGGGATGGTGCCAATGACCTTCCAATGCTGGCCACGGCAGGCCTGGGGATTGCTTTTCACGCTAAAGATGTCGTTCGCAAAGAGGCCCAACAGCATTTAAGTCATGGGCCTATGACTTCGATTCTTTACTTTTTAGGAATTCCAGGTCCGGGCAATCTCTAGAGAAGTAAAACAATATTAACTTTAATTACACTGAAGGGAATAAAAGAATGTTAAGAGAGCTTTTACAAAGTAAAATTCATAAAGCAACCATAACCCAAGCTGATATCTCTTATATTGGAAGCATTACCATTGACCAAGATTTACTTGATCTCATTGACCTA
>JAGOVS010000006.1:0-30316 GCA_018060625.1 Bacteriovorax sp.
TGAGGCGCTGGGCGCTCGTTTCATTAGTCACGGAAAGTGTTTTTCTCACTAATTTAAAAAAAGCATTGGCCCCAAGGCGTTCAGCTAAAGCGTATTGTTCGATGGATGGACCTAGCTCCATTGGGATCGTGGAGATTTCTTGGTTAATATGCTCAGGCCATCGAAATTTTTTAAATCCCCAAGGAGAACTAGGCAGTTTATCAAAGTCATAATTTTTTCTGCGAATTAAGGGAAGCTTCTTTGCTTTATTGGCCTGGGTTGAATAAATGACATCAAAAGTTCCGATATCACTTATACTTTTTATATTATAATTGTGCCTTATAAAATTTCCAAAACGAGCTTTGATTTTATACATGAACAGTGAGCCTGGTTGGATGCTTTTTAAAGCGACTGGAAATGTGTCAAAGTGTGCCAGACTCTCTGTTCCCACACTTTCTCCTATCTCATTGATCATTGCAATTAAGCGCTGAATACTTGTAGGGCGTTGGGCATCCCAGTTGGTTAAGCGATTATTGAGAGTGCGATTTCGTCCTCTTGAGCCTGAAGGGGAACGAATAGCAAAAGGGAGAAGGTGTTCGTAAGCAAAAATGGCCCTTAAGGCATAAGCGGTGTCAGCACAGTCTGTATTGATACCGTAATATGGTGACTGAGGGCTTGTAAACATTGTTTCATTTACGGCCGCAGATTGCATCCAATGGCTAAATTCTTCCTCATATTGAAGGCTCCATACTTGATTGTCTTCCCAAACAGCTGCTTTGCTTGAGTGCGAAAAAATAACAAGAACCAATAATACGAAAAAAAATCGCATGGCATCTCCAAAATAATTAGGAACAACCTTTTTATTAAGCTTCTAGAGAAAGGTCAATCAGTGATTTTTTTTATTTGCGTTAAGAATGTGCTGACTTCATTTTGTCATTTTGTTTTTTCTAGGTATTATGTTTTTATGAATAACACAAATCCTCTCCATGGAATGACGCTAGAAAATATTCTTAAGGAACTCGTTGCTCATTATGGATTTGAGGAACTGGCAACGCTCATTGATATCAATTGTTTCAAGATTGATCCTAGTATAAAATCAAGTCTTACTTTTTTAAGACGAACGCCATGGGCAAGAATGAAGGTCGAAAATCTTTATATCTCATATCGAAAGGAAATACATGCTGACAAATAATGATATTTTAAAAAAATTGCGAGTGGCCCTCTCGTTTAAAGATACAGATATTTTGGAGTGTCTTGAGCTGGTCGATTTTAAAATGACTAAATCTGAATTGTCCGCTCTTTTTCGAAATGTAGATCATCCCAATTACAAAGAATGTGGAGATCAGGTTTTGAGGAATTTTTTGAATGGCCTCATTGTGAAAAATCGCGGGCGACTAGAATAATAATCGTAACATAATAATGGTTAGTATCTGTTTGGCATTTTAAAAATCGCCAGGCTAAGTATATATAATGGCCAGCCTATTATGGGAAGACTTAGAGAAGTGCAAAGAATGACTTCTTTTGTTATTGCTGCCGTTCCTGATTTATATCTGGCCGCTTTGTGAAATAAAAAAGTCCATGTTCCAGGGAATAATTTATATGAAGATGTACCTAGCTTTTTAAATTCGGCCAAAAAACTTTTTATAGCGTAAGGGTTTTTTCCATAAATTAAAACATTTTCATCTAGGTTTTTTTGCATTTCCTCCTGAACCATTTTGGTAATATGATGAATTTCGCTTACGGATAATTCTTCATATTTCTTATCAGTAAAATTATTCAAATAAATCGCCTTATCGATTACGTAGTGCAAGTTTGCCGGAAGACTCATGTAAAAAACAAAAGGAACTAGTAGAAGTGGGAAAATCATAGGACTAATAGGTAAAAAAGGAATTCCCAATTTATTAACCCATTGATTAAGAATTGTTATTTTGTAAGCAAAGGGGTTTAGGTATTCACCATTGACAATATAAACGGGAACAAGGGGCAAATTGTATTGCAAACATATTCGTACCATTGAACTGGAGAATTTTTGCATTTGGTATTTCTTGTTAAAACCTTTTGCGATACCAGCAACACCCTCAGGGTGAATGAAAATATTTTCTTTTTTCCAGGCAGATTGTTGGAAATTCTTAATCGTTGCGGGAGCGCAAAAATAATCCCAAAATTTATCAACGCCAAAAGGAGACATCAGTCTAGAAGAGTTTAAAGCTGGGGTCTGCAGCGCTTTTAACTCCCGCTTCTCACCAAGGTCATCGAGCAAGGTAAGGTATAGAATGAAGCTATCCCAAGGAAAACTCATCCCAGAGTGATTAGCAGCAAAAACTAAATTCGTCTGTTCATTTATTTTTCTTAAGTTTGGTTCCTTGTGAATAACTTTTGTTCTAAAATAATGTTCTGATAAGTAATAGACAAGTTTTATAATTCTCGAGCGGGCATCATCTTTTTGATTAGAGAGAATTTTGGAGTTTTCCGCTGAGATAATATATTCAGTTGCTCCACACGTATCATAAACAGGTTTTTTCGCCCTATTTTCCATTAGGCAACCTTTTTTAGAGATTGAAATTGTTCTGTTCTCATTGTTTGAGACGTAACGTTCAATGGGATTCCGGATCGATTATCTACAACGAATTTTCTTAATCCTGGTATATGGATTTTTTGTAAGTAATGGTGCCAGTTAAGGTGTTCTAAAGTGATAGGGAATTGCAATCGATCTCGTTCGGAAAGTTTGCTGTGAATTTTAAGAGCTTCTGAATTATCAAAACTGCATTTTATATTTGTGTAAGGCTCAAAAATCCGAGTCATTTGGAGCATTCGATTTGTCGTCTTGGAGTCTTTTCTCTTTTTATGACCAAAGAATTTTTTTAGAGAGAGCAGTGAATTTGTTACGGCCCAAAATATCATGGGGGGTACCATTACCCTGTGGGTTAGTGGTTTAGTGGTAAATGAGTCTCGTACGATATCAGTAATCAATTTTAGAGAGAGTGGTTTTTGTCCGCCACTGCACGCCTGATAAATATTGACACTTTTTTCTTCTGTCGAGGCAATGCTTATTAACCCTAGAAACATGGTGTTGCTAACAATATCTACAGGGACCAGATCAAGAATTGTTGAGTGAGAGCCGGGAAAGTAGGGTATTTTATTTATACCAACTCCATAGATAAGCGGATCTGCAACTTTTAATCCTTCAATCCACCCTGGGGTTGGCCCATATAAACAACTTTCAACAATGGATGGCCTAACAACCACACAGGTAATGTTGTTTTTATTTTCTTGAATGATAGATTCACCTAGCCATTTAGTGAACGTATAGACATTGAACCAACCATGAGAGCGGGCGAAGTTATATCCGGCATCAATTAACGCTTCTTTTTTCTTTTCTTTGGTTTTGAATTCTAGTGCATTAATATTTTGAATGATATCATCAAGTGTCGAAAGAATTTTTTGAGTATCTACAATACCAATGCTTGATGAAGGAAATCTCCCTTTTGCTTTTTTGGGTATAAGGGGGGCGCATTCAGGGACAAGTTCCTTTTGCGATTCATGGATATAACAAGTTGAGACGTGAAGTAACTTAGCCTTTTTGCTTGCTTTGATGAATTCAACTATATTATTTACAGAGAGGGTATTCGTCGCTACTGCTTCATCGAGTGGATTCATGAAGTCAGTTGATGCCGCTGAGTTAACTACGAAATCGACATTCGCAAGTAACATCATATAGTCTTCATTGGAGACGCCCATTCGTGGTTTAGAAATATCCCCTGAAACAAAGCGAACCTTGTTGCGTAATAATTGAAGCAGTTGATTGCCATTTTCCGTCTGCATATCTAGGTAGAGAGAGGCAAATAAAGGAGAAGAGAATACATCATTTTCTAAACGAGAGAGGGCGTGATTGAAATTTGCAGAACGTATATGTAAGTATATTTTATCGACGTTAGGAGCAATATGCAAAATTTTCTCAAGAAAGACTTTTGCTAAAAATCCTGTTGATCCCGTTAAAAAAATAGATTTACCATCAATGATTTCAGAAAAATTTTGTGTCGCTTTTTTCACTGTTGTTTCATCCCTATTATATTTTTAGGCAGTCTTTTTTTCATTTTTTATCTGTACAAGTGTTTGGTTTGCCTTATCAAGTAGAAAAAGGCCATAACGAATTTTGTTCGCATCCTTCTTCATGCTTTTTATGATGGCCTTGTGGGTGAATATTTTCACCTGTTTGCTTATGGGGTCAATCAGGTTAATAGTGATCTCTACAGAATCATCAATTGGTAAATCAATTGGACAATAAATGGCAGCGCCATTTTCTGAGAAATCGATGAGTTTAACAGGGGTTTGTATATTTTTGAATGTAATATGAACATCACAATCATGCAGTTCATTGAAACGACGACTACGTCTCTGGAAAAAAAAGGGTTGATCTTTTTCTTTGGGTAAAATTTGAATTTCTGGGAGTTCGCGAGCATAGAAAAAAGAGTCATCCTTAATTGAAAAGCAGAAATCTGATTCAAAGATATAATCCTTTTTTTTCATTTTTAAAACTTCAGCAATAGATAATGGCCCAAATAGGTTATCTTTTTCTTCTCTATAGATGTACCAGTTTTTCTCTTGAGCATTGAAGTTTGAAAATGGTATTTGGGGAAATGCAATTGAGTTCATGTATGGAAAAAGTATTGAGAGCATCCACTTATGTACTAGTGGTATTTGAAAAGCATAATAGTGTTGGAAAGAATTGGCCCAAAAGATGCTCATAAGAGAGACTTTTCCATTTTGAATTTCCTCTAGGATTTCATGGATACTTAATTGGGTACCAGGTCCTTCAGAAGGGCATTTTGTATATAAGTATTTTTGCATAACCATAGAGTAACCCTCATTAAAATGTTAGCTGGCTTTTTCATTTTCTTCAGTGTGATAGGTGTTTGCTTTTGTGTAATACTCATCCACAAGGGGATTCATTATTTTAAACCAAAAAGGCGGGCAAAGGGCCACCAGCATCATGACTCCATATCCCCATGGCAATTGAGGAGAGTCTTCAAAGTGGCGCAGCGACTGATAAGGTCGTTGAGGATTAGCATGATGATCGGCGTGTCTTTGAAGTTGGTATAGGAATATATTTGACATCAAGCTGTTGCTGTTCCAGGAATGATGAATCTGACAAGACTCATAACGTCCATTTTTTAATTTCCTTCTTTGGAGTCCGTAGTGCTCAACATAATTGATCACCTCAAGAAGTGTGATGCCATAGAGAGCTTGTATGATTAAAAATGGGAGCATTTTTATTCCAGCGAAGGCCAGTATTCCACCCCATAGTACAGCTGTCATTAGCCAAGAGTGAAAGACTTCATTCCTTAAACTCCAAACAGATCGATGCATTTTTTTTAACCGTTTTTCTTCAATATTTAAAGATGAAACAACACTCCCAGATACTGATCGAGCAACAAATATCCATGCATTCTCGCCCCTGCGTGCACTCGCAGGGTCTTCATGAGTTGCGACTCGTACATGATGGCCACGATTGTGTTCGACATAAAAATGACCATAAAAAACTGGCGCTAGTGTTAATTTTGCCATCCATCTAGGAAATGATTTTGATTTGTGACCTAATTCATGAGCAAGATTAATTGCTACTCCCATTGCTCCTCCGGTAGAAAAGGCCAATGCAAGTGTGCTTGTCCAATCGAGGGAGTGAGAAGAGATATAGTAAATTGTATAGAAAAAGCTTGCAAAAAGAGTAAGAACGGAACCATAAAGAAGCCGAATATAGTAAGGATCTTGGCTTATTTTATCAAATTCATCTTCTGATGGATTACTGCTATCTGTTCCCATGATGAACTCAAGAATTGGAGCAAATAGAAAAATATTGAGTGGTCCAAACCATAAAAAAATACTTAATGATGTAAGGTGGGTAAGTGAAATGGCCACAACAGGGGTTGCTAATACCCATAATCCAGCTAACCAGAGGTATTTTTTGCTATCAATATTTTTCTTCAATTCAACACTCATAGATATGATCCCTTCTGCTAAGATAAAATACTTAAGAAGCAATATGATCTAAATTTTCTGATAACCCTTTAGATCTCTCTCTAATTTCCTCGGCCATCTTCATAACTTTTATTCGAAATTCAGCAATAAAAATACTGTTGTCATACTGCCAGGGATGAAAATCAGGCTTAAAGTAATTAAGGTAGGTAGGTATTTGCTTACGCATATAACCTGCCCTAGTACCGAAACCAAAAAGCAGCCAAAGCCCTTTGATAATTTTTGGAATATTTAAATATGATTTATCTTTATTCATTAAGCGAAGAGTTGCGTATATAGTGAATGCCGAGAGGATGAAGGTGGCGAAAAACATAAAATAAATACGTCGAAAATAATTTCCATCTACCATTTGATAAAGATCAAACGCAACTCCCTTATGTTCTGCTTCTTCTATACTATGCCATAACCAGATAGGTTTGATTGTTGGATGTAATTCATCATTGATTTCTGGATAGTTAAACTGAACATCTGCAAATATTGCAGTCAAATGTTCCAGAGCACACGTGATGGCCAATTGGCCTTCAGGAGAGATCCATTTACATACATATTTAAACATAATTTCGAGGTGATGATCGATACTTTTAACGGGAAATCCTCGTTTTTCTAAAAGTTGGTTCAAGTGATCGTGTTCATTGCTATGCAGAGCTTCTTGACCAATAAAACCTGCAATTTCTTGCAGCTGTTCCTTGTCAGTGATAAGGGGCTTGAAGTGTAAAACGGAGTTGACAAAAAATTGTTCGCCTCTCGGAAAAGTAAGGGAGAGAGCTTCCATAAAGTGAGTGGCAAAGGCATCATTGAAAAACCAATGAGGTGGCGTTTCTTCACTATAGGTGAGTGCAAGCTTAGAAGCCCTCACTTGGACGATGGCCGGTTTTTTTAATCGCACGTAATCTTGTTTCAATTTCTTCATGGCCATCCATTTTTATCTCCCAACTAATGGGAGGATGACTGCTCTTCGGATGACGGAGAAAAAAGCTCAATTATTATTTATGGAAATTAATAAATATCTTGTTATTCTAAGGTGTTAAGTTGGAATTCCACTGACGAAAATCAGCGACACTCTGTTCTGGTATTTCCTCCATCGGAACATGGCCGACTCCTGGATAAATAATTGTCTTTGCTTTAGGCAAATCTTGAATCCATCTAGGATTGAAAGGAATCCAGTGATCTTTTTCACCCCACATAATGAGAACAGGCATTGGTAATTCTTTTAAGTGCACAAGAGTTTCAAGTTCAAAATGAGACAGAGAGCTCATGTATTCAAAGATAGTGATGGATGCTTCATGGTTGCCCGGGTATTTACTAATGTCAGAATATCTCTCAATGACTCCATGACGAATTCGTTTTGGATCACCATAAACAGATTCAACACTCTTGCGTACAATAAAATTGGGCACCAGATAAGGTGGTAGGTAGCGGGCCCAAGGAGATATTGCTAATTTCAAAACGAAGGGGAATTTTTGAGGATAAGCGACAGAGTCAATCAAAACTAATCTAGATACTTGTTCTGGATGAACGATAGAATAGTTCCATGCCAAAAATCCTCCCAAAGAATTACCTGCGAGTATGAATTTTTTAGGTGCCTTAATTTTAGTGAGAAAATGCTCAATGAGAGAGAGATAGCTCAAAAGGGTATATTGCTCATTTCCAAATTTTCCGGTTAGGCCAAAGGCCGGGATATCTAGCCTAATTACTCGGTGATCTTTTTTTAAATTATCGGCCCAACCATCCCATGTATGCAAAGAAGAGAGTACTCCATGTATGAGAACGATTGTAGGTCCTTCTCCTTCATCTCTATAGTGGATTCGAGTTTGATCAATTACTAAAAATTGGGAGGGTGCTTGAGCATATTTTAGTTCAATATCTTCTTTGGATAGATTTCCACTGTATCCTGAAAGTAGCAAGGATATAAAAAAAGACAATAGTACAAGAAAGAAAAAGCGTAACTTCATCATCTATAAAATCTCTTAAATATTCTTTCTTAAAGCATCAACAATATTCATGCTGGCAGCTCTTTTTGCCGGAATATAGGTAGCGATAACAGCTGTTAAAAATGCAAGGATACTGGCATAGATAACTGAAGAAATAAGAAAATTGATGTGTAAAGTAAATGGGACAGAAGCACCGGGCATTTCTGTGACAATTTTTGAAAAATGAATCAATTGAATTATTAACCAGGAACCTACTGAACCCAAGGCCGTACCAATAAAAGTAAGAAGCAAGCTTTCTAAAACAAACTGATTAACAACATCGCTTTGAGTTTCTCCAAAAGAGCGTAATGTTCCAATTTCTCCTGTTCGTTCAACTACTGACATACTGACCGCATTGAGAATTCCAAGAAACATAAGTGCAAGCAAGATACATTCAATCAAGCGATTTTGGACACCATAGAATTTATCTACTTGCCTAAAGAGGACCGCAAGATCCCTCCAGGAGCGTGCTTTTAAAAGTGTATTGCTAGAGTGAAGTTGATCATTGATCGTTGAAACCTTTTGTTCCGCGGAAGATAATTCTGAAAATCTTAGAACGGCTAGATCAACATTAGGAGAATCAAGAATAGATTGGGTAAGAAGAAGTGGAAGATAAATGACTTGAGAGTCAATTTCATCGATTCCAGCTGAAAATATTCCCGAGACAGTAATATCCATTGCATTCATGACACCATCAACAGTATTTGTTAAGACGGTAATATTATCTCCTGGTCTGACATTCATTTGCTTAGCGAGTAATTGACCTATCATTCCTACTTTTGCACTATTATCCGTAAAAAATGCTCCGGACATGATTCGCATGCTTTTTGTAAAAAGTGGTTCTCCCAAAACGTCTATACCAATAATTTTTCCGGCAACTGAGAGATCACCGTTACTGATAAGTCCAAAAAAACTCAAACGACCACTAACTCTCAGAATGTCAGGGTTTTGATTTTTAAGAGAGTTTAATTCTTCTAGATTAAACATTCTTTCTTTTCGACTTTCCTTTCCTGGAGACCAATATTTAGATTTAGCGATTTGCATATGCCCATACTGATTTTCAGCGGCAATATTTTGTAAGGCCTTAAGGACAAAGTCGGCAAGTCCATGAAAAAGAATAATAGAGCACACAGCACCTGCAATCATTCCAATTGAGAGAACACTTCTTAAACGATGACGAGTAATGCTTCTTAGAGCAATTTTCAATCGCATTTGAGAGAGTGATTTTTTTAATGATAACCAATTCATTTTTTGATTTCTCCCGCTATTTTTCCATCCGAAATTTTGATTTGTCTCTCTGTCCTAGAAATCAGATCATTATCATGGCTGCATAGCATCACAGTCACATTTAAATCAAGTTGGAGTCTTGCTAGAAGATCAAAAATTTCATTAGACGTTTTTGTATCAAGATTAGCCGTTGGTTCATCGGCCAATATGAGAGATGGATCCTTGACAATAGCACGTGCAAAAGCAACTCGCTGGCGTTGTCCTCCACTTAATTGAGAGGGTCTATGATGTGCAAAATTTTCAAGGCCCACTTTTTTAAGGGAAAGTTGAGCACGTTCTTTTCTTTCATTTTCAGGAATATTAAGAAGCATTAGAGGGTATTCAACATTTTCAAGGGCATTTAATAAAGGTAATAAATTAAAAGTCTGAAAAATAAAACCGATTTCTTGCGATCTGATTTCTGAAAGTCTATTGTCCGAGACCATTTTTGTATTAATGTCTCTAAAATATAAATCACCTTTTGTTGGGGGATCTATAAGGCCTGCGATGTTAAGCAGTGTCGTTTTCCCACTGCCAGATTTTCCAGAAAGTCCTATGAATTCACCTTTTTTTATCTCCAATTGTATTCCTGAAAGCCCAGTGAACTCTACACCTTCAGCTGAGAAATTTTTATAGACATCAATAAAGCGAAGTATAGAATCGTTCATGGTTTTACCTAAAGTTGAAAATAATTTTTTAAAGAGAAAAAAAGACTACTTATATTCTTATATTTATTTAACATACTTGATTCATTACCATGATAATATTGTCCACCAAATTTTAAATCAGTAGTGCTATTAATTGGCCAATTGATAAATGATTGCATTGAATATCCAGATTGCGCTAATTCGCGAGTATATGAAAATTCTAAATTTCTATCATTTCCTAAGTTTTTAGAAATTTTTCCAATTAAAAATTGCTCTTTTTTGTCTCTGAATGAATAGGGGAGATAATCATTTATGCTCGATTGAGCAAAAACTAAAACACCCGAATAGTCCTGATAATTTGGGGTATCTAGGCTAATGACAGTGTTCATCGCATTTGTCGAGAATGATTTTAATTGATTAACTTGAATATAGTTGATGTTTTTATCAGTGTTTAAGACTAAGTCCATTCTAAAAACAAAATCTGAAAAAGTTTTTGCCAGTGATATTCCTGTACTCGAAATCTTGTTATGTACCTCGTCAAAATTTATCGTTGTTGAGGTTAAATTGGCGATCTTGTAGTGAGGGTCTCTGTCAAAATAAGAGAAAGTAAAGACTGAAAAATCTAGTCCAGCATAACTTCCCGCAAATCGACCGCCTATTTCTGTTTTTTTAAAAAGTTCAGGTGTTTTTTCTTTGTTCACCTTTAGGGTCATATTGGAGAATTGATTGCTTGCAAAAAGCGTAAGGGGGAGAGTTTTAGAGAAGCGAGGCTCGGGTGAGAAAATAAATTGAAGAGAGCCGGAGAAATTTCCTATGGAAAAAAAGCTTTTACCATTAAACATAAGGAGTGGTAAGCGTGCATCTGAGGCATCGCTATAGAGAGTTTCCCGATGATCTTTTGGTCCGATAATATCAGCATAATTTAAACCAAAAGCTTCTCCCCAGACAACTTCCTGGTATCCTAGTAGGGTAACCCAGTTTTCACTTTTGTATTTGAGGTAATTTTCTCCCAAGTATGTTTCAAATGATTCTTTTTTTTGAGTTGATTCGGAAGGTTGGGCAGCATTACTCAAATCTAAGTTAAGAGAGTTACTTGATGAGCGAACTTGATTGAGAGCGGAGAAGTTTTTTCCCACATTGAGCGATTGCTCAAAATGTAAGCGTGTCTGTTGACCAAAATTACTAACCGTTTTTTCTTTGTAGGAATTTATTCTTGCAAAAAGATGGCCCCTTGTTTGGTAATCCCATCTTTGGGCATAAGCCAAATGATTTTCACTAAAGAAAGAAAAAAAAATAAGGAATGGAATCGTTGATTTTCTTATCAAAACTCCAACCTTTCTTTGTTAAATAGACTGTCGCTAAAATTTTCTAGTTTGTGTTCAGAAAATAGCATTGTTGATATTTTATTTTTTTGTAAATAGTCCTGAATAGTCATTTTTGTAGATCGATTTATTCCTTGAATAGACTTAAAGTCTGAGAATATAGCATGTTTAAGTGGTTTACCTGAAAGAGCATAGAAGGTGGCTTCTCGTGGAGAGTTATCTTTTTTTGATACAAGATATAAAATTTCCCCGTAAGTAACTTTTTTATTTTTTGCCTTCAATTTAATATGAAAATTTCCATCATTGATAGCTTTTGAAGAATCGATAAATGTGGCATCGTAGTCTTCAGAGTAATTTGTTCTAGCAATATCTCCATTAGAGACTTGGCCTGTGAGTTTTTGTTCTAAAGAAATCCGCAATGCTTTTTTTATGTTTGGGCTAAAGAGCCAAATATCGTAATCCTTCATTAATAGTTTTCTACCTCTTGCTCTTTCAGGTACTGTTTGCTCAGTGACAGTATTATTTACGTCTTTAAATGACACAAAAAATTTTTCTATTTTATTATCTTGGTCTGTCACAGTCACAGAAAATGAATGAGAGACATTACCTAACCCACGCTTTAAATCGGCCTTTTTTACGATTTCATTAGCGCTTTCATTAGCAGATATTTCTGAAAAACGTATTATTGACGTTAATAGAAAGATCAGCTGAATAGGAGTACTCCACTTCATTTTGTACCTCGAAATTGATTAATTTATTTATTTAATTATAATGAAAAAATGCGCATCGCCTAGACAGAATGAATGTGCCGCTTTAATTAAAGCCCTTTCTTTTATTCAAACCGGGGACGCTCGTTTCTCGATTTTACCCAAAGGTGATTATCAAATTCCTGATTGAACATTTTAGCGGCCACAACATCTCTCTTTAGGTTTTGGATTGAGATCAGGTTCTCATCATTCTTGTCATTTCCACCACTGCTCCAGTTTTGAGAACCAAGAATAATTTGCTCGGCCAGCATTGCACCACTAGGCAATCGCCGAGAAAGAGTTCCTGCTTTATAATGATTTTTTCCTGCCCATGTACTGACTTTAACAAAAATATTTCCGGGTTTAGCAGGAGGAGATTTTATTTTTCCAAGATAGGGATTTTTCATAAAGACATTAAGAATCTCATCCCTGGTCCAAGATGTTAATCCATGCCCAAGGGCAAGATCAAAGACAATACGAACATTTGCTCCCTTTGCAGCGGCATACTGCATGGCCCTTACAATCTCAAAACCTGTTCCACCAAACATTGAAATCCGAATTTCATCACCTTCTTTTGCAGATAAAAGCATTGGTAGGATGACTCTGTGCTCAGCATCCCCCGTAGGAGCAAAGTGAACACGCAGTTTAGTGCCATCTTTGAAGCTAAAAAATCTTTGGGAGATTGGGGATTTATTGCGATGAAAATGGCCAACCTGGGTTGGATTGCGAGGGTCACTGCTCACAACCAATTTACTTTTAATGACTAATCTTGGATTAAAATTAAACATATGATTAAATTCATCTAAAAAAGCTTGGGCTATATAATTATTTCGGATGTAGACAGACATATTAGAATTTGTTTCAGCTCCCATGCAGTGATTAGACATGTTTGCTGTTCCAGTCCATACTGCTTTATTCCCATATTCATTTTCAAGTACGGCAAATTTATTATGCATAATATGTGACGTAGACCATTCTATTCGAGCTCTGGATTCCTCTTGATCTTTAATGCCTTCGTTTAGCTCCCTAATGAAATCTGGCGTACCATCATATTGAAAAGTTGCGTGCATCCCTCCTGGAGTCGTAGAGGAATTACCGAATAGCCAATAGGGATAATTTGGACTTTGCTCATTGGGGCGAACATAATCGAAGACCCAGGGAGATTGACCAGGTTGAGTTTTCTCAAATCCCGATACGTCAACGACAGCTCTTACTTTGATAAAAGGATTTTTTGCATGGGCCGAGATAGCGTTATACACTCTGGCCATACTTCCTTTTATGTCATTAATTCCATACATTGCAATGGAGAGACTTCTTCCCACATCTTTTTCAAGTTTTTCCGCAAAGTGATCAACCAGAGTTGCTCTACGGCTACCGTCCCAAGCTTGAGTAAAAAAGACATCCATATCTAATGAGTTGCCGGCCAGAATTGGAACTCCAAGACCTGGTTTAGCTTCAACTCTAAAATCTGCCCTGGGTCGCAAGCGAGGCGTTTTCTCCAAACATTCCCAGTCAGTGAGATCTTGGCATTCTAAAAATTGTGTACTGGCAATGAGTAAGCGTTGTATGGCCTTTATGTTGGAGGGTGTTTTGTCGGCATCTTCTTCCTCTGCCGTTTCTTCTAAATTGCTTTTCTTTTTGATCTTTAAGGGTCTTAGCGCAACATCTGTTTCAGGGACAACACTAGAGAGAGCAGATTCTGCTTTTTTAAAATCCCGAGCACTTAATCCTAGAAACATCAAATAGTGGCGAAGCCTTTCGCTAGTTTCAATATAATCTTGAGGGGTCATCCCTTTGGCCGATTTTTTTAGAGCGACATTGAGGGCCATTTTCAATTCACCATTGTCTGTGCTGATTTCTGGGAAGTTATTTGGACCATAACCGCTTTCTTCAATAAACGACGAAACAACTCTATGAGGATTTTTTGGGGTTTCAAGTGGGGTTTTGGAACATGAGATGAGAAAAAGAAGTAGTGAGGGGAGTAAGAACAGGGAGCGTTTGAGAGTATTCTTCATTCTTATATTCCGTAAAAGGAGAAAATTCCAAATCAAAGATTAACATTCTCCCAAGCTCTTGCAAGCATAGGAGGATTTTCCATATCTTTTAAGTCAGATATTGGCAATGAACCTTTTTTCCTCATTAAAATAGATTAAATATTTTTTATCTTGCTCTTATAATTTTCTTATCCAGATAAATAAGGAGAATTATATGTTTAAGACTTTTATTGCCTTTATTTTATTTTCCGCTGTTGGGCCATGGGCCATGGCAACAGATGTAAATCCTAAGGCCCTAAGCGAATCTAGCGAGACTCAGAGTTTTGATCCTCTTGCTAAAGATACATTTTCTTTTCGAGAACCCTCTCTCAATGACCTTGCAGCGAGGGTAAGCCTTTGGGGTACCTATTATTATTTACCTCAAATAAATGACGTCACTGGAAATATTTCGTTAAGAGATATGAAGAGCATGGAACTTGGACCTCAGCTCTCGCTAAAAGATTGGTGTAACTCGGCCATGGAAGGCTCTGTTCGAATTATGAGTAAAAGTGGAGAGGTTCGCACTTATAATTATGCGGGAGTGACGACGGAAAATCCTGTTGATTGTAAAAAAATATTTAAACATGATGTAAGTAAAACTAAATTCAGGGAAGCAAGAGGACCTTATGGGGATGGATTAGGCGAAATTATTTTGGCCCCTTATAGAACGCTTGCAACAGACAATTCAAAAATACCCATTGGAACGGTCCTTTATATTCCTAGTGCGAGGGGAGCAAAGATTTCATTAAGTAGTGGAAGAGTCATCATTCATGATGGTTATTTTTTTGCTGGAGATAAAGGGGGGGCCATTAAGGATAATCACATTGATGTTTTTATTGGAACTCATACATCGGCACCATTTTTTCCTTGGATAAAAAGCAATCAAGAGAAAACATTTGAAGCTTATATCGTAACAGATAAGAAAATCATTTCAGAGCTCACAGATCTACATAATCCATAAAGTATTGAGAGGGGTGTGTCTTGATGGATAAAATCGTCAAGACTATACTTCTCTCATGAAGTTTTTTTTTGTAATCCTCTTCCTCTTTTTTACTTGTTTGAAGCAAACGACATGTGCTGATGTCTTAATTAAGCCTTATAAAAAGCAATATTCTTGGAAATCCGAATGGAGTTTTTCCTTAAGAGAAGAATTGAAAAAGAATGAATACAGAGAGACACCTCTTGCATTTTTAAATAATGAAATTGATGAAGAAGACCTCAAAGAACTCGATTGTGTTGGGTACAACTCAGCTTCTTATGAAGACAAAATGGATTTTTGGATTGTCTTTTTTTCGGCCTTGACGAGAGCAGAAAGTGCTTTTAATGAAAAAGTTGTCTCCCCCAAATCAAGAGGTCAGCGAAATTACGGACTACTTCAGCTCGCCAAACAGACAGCAATAAATGAGTGCAAAATAATTACCCCTGACAAAAATGTATTAAACGCCCAAGATAATTTAAAATGCGGTATTCATTTGATGCATTGGCAACTTTTAGGAGCTCCAGACCGTGCTGGAAAAAAAAAGCGACCGGATCTTGCAGGACAATTGTTTGGTAAGCGCATTTTTCAATGGGGACCTTTAAGGCAAAATGATCGCCGAGGGAGAGCATTACTCATTAATTGGTTTAAGGATCACCTTGACCAGTTAAGTTTTTGCCATTAGTAATATTATTTCTTCATATAGGCGCAATAACCCGGCCTTGGACCTACTTGGGGATGATTGCGACAAGTCTCAGGGCGGGTATCGTATTGAGTACACAATTTATTTGCATCAAGAAAGAAGCAAGAACCATCGGGTTTTTGACGAAGAGTATATTTTTTGGAACTAGGGGTGTAACGAAGAATGGCCGGATTTTTAAGAGCATCCCTTACTTGTTCGCGCTCATTAAATTCTATATGGAAGGAGTCGAGAATTTTTAAGCGAATGAGATCACTTAATTGAACCTCAACGGGCATGTAACAACAGGTCCCCGCGCAATTGGAGCACAGCCCTTTTTTATACTTGGTCCAGCTTGCGAGATTGTTTAAATGCTCTTGGATATTTTTTTTCATAGCAAGGATATATCAAATAAATCTAAGATTGTCCCTCATCCGTAAATGAGAATCTATTTAAAAAGATTATCTAAAAGGGCCAAAACAGCTTTAGGTATCTCACATTTATTCCAAGTTAATTCAAATTTATTTTTTAGATAATCATTAGCTTCTGCCTCTAGAATCAGCATAGGGTCTTCTCTTTTTTGAAGCAAATCGAAATCGGAGTGACATTGACTACCGTTATCTCCTTCAATCCGAGGATTAAATCCAAGGCATCCATAGGGCTTTAATTCCTTTTTTATAGTGCATCCTTTGGGCCCTGGAGAAAAAAAAGGACATGTATATGTCTTTCGCAAAAAATGATGGGACTTTTTACCTAAAAAAATTTCATGATCTAAACGATAATTGCGAATGTTTGTTCTAAGTTCATCTTTTATGGCATTTACTGTTTCGGCAGTCAGAGCAAGTGATTGGATAATTTCAAAAGCCTCTAGGGGGGTAATTTGCATGGAATTTGCACTCATTGTACAACAAGTTCCTGTGCAATTTAAGCAATGAATTTGTTTATCAGACAAAGCATCCATTTCATCGCAAAGCATCTTTCTACGTGTTTTAGGATCGGGCAATCCTAAATCGTGATACAGCATTTTTTTTAGACTAAGGAGCTCCATAGGGTAGAATTACCCCTGAGCTTATAATTAGTCAAAGGTAAACTCCGTTTACTGAAGACTCACTTCAGAGACCTTTTTATCCAATAGAGATCACGCTCTTAATTTCCAGAGATTAAGTTTTTGATTTCTTTGCTGGCCTTTGCGCTTCCATACCACTCGACTTCAATATGACAGATGGCAACTCCACCGTCTGAGCAGCTATTCGACATATCTATATTTTCACAATTATCCATTGCACGCCCATGGACGAAACTTCTCGTCTGATAATAGTTTATACATTTTTTGGCCAGTCTGTAACCATTTTTAGCGCCCCATGAATTGATCATGATGATAAGCCCTGGTCGTTGTGGCTGTTTTTTAGTATCACAGTTCAGATTTTTGATAATACCATCTAGTTTTGCTTCGTTGCTTGAATGGGCAATCTTATACGAGCCGGTAATCTGAAGCATATTCTCAGGTAAATTATCGTGAACTCCAGAAGGCTGACCGCCACCATTTTCTTTAGTCATAAATCCAGAGACTCCAACGACCACATAAGTGCGCTCAACTTTTTCGATTTCTGTGATTCTTTTTTCAGAATCACAGTTTGGCTTCTCCGCATCTTCTTCGATCATTGCAAGACCATTCGTAACGAGCCATACTGCATCTGTCAACTGAGCTTCGTTAGCTTGATCGCTTAAGGCCTCAATCTGCGGTTTCATTTCCATGAGTTCTTCATTGTAAGAAGTAGCATTAGAAACCCTAACACCCGCGGAGGCCGTTGATATAAATTGGTTATTAAGCATTAAGAAAATGAAGATAAACATTACAATTTATCGGAATAAAATAAAAAATTATTTAGAAAATTGATGTTTTGTGTTTTAGTACACTGATGATGTCCTATTCAATAAAAAATGATAAAGTATTTAATCAGTAATCTTGTCTTAAAGGAGTCTAAAATGGAGCCTTTTAAAAATTGGCTTAATCCAAAAGTAGCTGAACAAATAGCTATGGCCATTAAGAGGAATCAAAAATCATTTGATCAATTAAGTTTTTTAAAAAATATTAACAAGGAACTTGAGAATTTAGAACTAAAGGAGCGAGTGCACTTTTTAAGTGAAAAACTTCATGCTCATCTTCCAAAGAACCAACAAAAGGCGACGGTCCTTTTGGTAGGTGCATTGAAGCGTAATGATCAGGATCAAGTTGGCCTTAGTGGAGTGGCCCTTTGGCCTTTGACTCATTATATTTCAATTTATGGTTTAGAATATTTTGATCAATCGATGGAAGCCTTAAAGGAGATGACAAAACTTTTTACGAGTGAGTTTGCAGTTCGTGCTTTTTTTTTACAGGATCAAAAACGATTTTTAAAAATTATCAAAGAATGGATGAAAGATGATAATGAACACGTTAGACGATTGGTTTCAGAGGGACTTCGTCCTTTGCTCCCATGGGGTGTAAAACTTGAGGCAGTTGCAAGGGATCCTATGATAACCTGGGGTATTTTGGATGCCCTAAAAAATGATCCTTCAGAGTATGTTCGTAAGTCGGTTGCCAATCATATTAATGATCACACTAAGAATCACCCTGAATTTGTTATTGAAAAATTAATGCAATGGCATCTCTCAGAAAAAAAAACAAAAGAAGTTGATTGGGTTATTCGTCATGGGAGTCGCAGCCTTATTAAAAAAGGTTATCTCAAGTCTTTTGTGTTTCATGGTGTAGAGGGGCAGTTAATTGAAGTTGGTCAACAGAAAATACTAACAAAAAAAGTAAATCTGGGAGAGTCTCTTAAAGTAAGGCTGGTTGTTGAAAATAAAAGTCATAAAATCGCGACCGTTATTCTTGATCATGAAATTTACCTTTTAAAGAAAAACAAGAGTCACACAATAAAAATTTTTAAAGGTAAAAAGATAAAGCTTGCGGCAAATCAGAGTTGCCAATTGGAACTAAAAATACCATTAAAGGCCGTTACGACGCGTGTTTATTATCCAGGGAGACATTATTGGAATGTAAAAATCAATGGTGTGAATCAAACAAGGTTGCCATTTGAGCTAGTTATGTGAATAAACATAATTTGATAAAGCTTAAAGCGCCTTCATGTCTAAAACAAAGCGATATTTGACATCCCCCTTTAGCATTCGCTCAAAGGCTTCGTTAATTTTTTGAGGGGCAATGACTTCTACTTCGCTAGTGATATTGTGAATGCCGCAATAGTCGAGCATTTCTTGCGTTTCAGCGATACCTCCAATGAGTGATCCAGTAAGAATTTTTCTTCCAAAAATGAGATTTCCTGGCGCAATCGTTGGAGGAGTTTCTGGCAAACCAACCAAGACCATCTTTCCCTCTCTTTTCAAGAGAGGTAGGTAGAGATTGATATCATGAGCGGCCGATACAGTGTCGAGAATGAGGTCAAAGGAGTGAGCATATTGCTCGAAGTTGTCTTCTTTATTTCCAACGAAAATCACTTTATCTGCGCCCAATTTGAAAGCGTCTTCCTCTTTATTTTTGGAGTGAGTGAGAACACTCACATGGGCCCCAAACGAATGAGCAAATTTTACGGCCATGTGACCAAGCCCACCAAGACCCAGCACTGCAATATTTTGTCCTGGACCCACTTTCCAGAACCGAAGAGGAGAATAAGTGGTGATTCCAGCACATAAAAGTGGGGCAACTTTAGAGAGGTCTAAATTAATGGGGATTTTGAGGACGAATTGTTCATCGACAACAATTGATTGAGAATAACCTCCGAAAGTTCTAGTGACTCCATCTTTTTCAACACTATTATAAGTTCCGACAGAACCATTTACACAAAATTGTTCAAGATTATCTTGGCAGTTTAGACACTTTCGACAAGAGTCAACCAGGCAGCCCACTCCTGCGAGATCGCCAATGGTAAACTTGCTGACTCCTTTTCCTGTTTTGGTTATGTGGCCTACTATTTCGTGTCCTGGAACCATGGGATAAAGGGAGCGTCCCCACTCATTTTTTACCTGGTGAATATCAGAATGGCACACGCCACAATAATCAATCTCAATTAAAACGTCATGATCCTTAAGCTCACGTCTCTCAAATGTAAAAGCGACAAGAGGGGAGGTTGGATTCATGGCCGCATAACCTAATGTTTTATACATGCTTGGACTCCTTCTTTAATCTTGATCAAATGGATCTGATAAATGCTTAAAATTCTCTCTCGTCGAAGCTTAGTCTACTAACTCAATCATG
The DNA here is from genome assembly GCA_018060625.1 of Bacteriovorax sp. Lineage (GTDB taxonomy): Bacteria > Bdellovibrionota > Bacteriovoracia > Bacteriovoracales > Bacteriovoracaceae > Bacteriovorax. The sequence goes on from JAGOVS010000006.1 coordinate 19,904, forward strand.
ACAAATCCAAGCTTGTGACAGATAATAGACAGGATTTATAATGGGAGATTTTATGCCAGTGTCAATGACGAGAAATCCGAACTTAACAAAAGAGCGTCAATCAAAAACTTACACGAGAGAATTGCAAAATGAATTTGGAGACTCTTGGTGGACCGGGCTTGCGCCGGAATTTTGTCCTGGATTTGATAAAGACAGAAATTGTCTGATAGCACTTCCTTTGCTGAACTTAGACATTTGTTCCCGCCAGGATATCTTGGATTATTTTAATAATTCATGGACACTTACAGAGCAGCTTTTTCAAGGGTTAAAAGTTGAAGAGGCTTACAAGCGTCCCCCTTACCACGCTTTAAGGCACCCGCTCATATTTTATTACGGACATACCGCGACTTTGTATTTTAATAAAATGCGTGTCGCTGGTTTATTTAAAGAACCTATTAATCTTTACTTAGAAAAAATTCTGGAGACAGGTGTTGATGAGATGTCTTGGGATGACATGGGTAAAAATGAAATGGAGTGGCCAGAGGTTAGAGAGGTTCATGCCTACAGGAAAATTGTCTATGAAAAAATAGTAGAAATCATCAATACGCATCCCGATTTTGACTTTTTGAGTGGACGGACTGTTTATCAAGATTCAGTCTGGTGGTCATTATGGATGGGAATGGAACATGAAAAAATTCATTTTGAAACATCCAGTGTATTAATTCGCGAATTGCCAATTGAGTTTGTAGAGACGCCAAAGTATTGGGTGCCAATGAGCCCTACGCGTGAGAATAACTCTGAATTAAAGAATAAGTGGATGGCCTCAAAGGGAAAAAAAGTTAAAATAGGAAAGGCCCTCAATACACCAAGCTATGGTTGGGATAATGAATATGGTGAGCGCGATGTCTTGATTAAAGATTTTGAATACACCAATTTTCAAATATGTAATCGAGAGTATTTTGATTTTGTCGCTAGTGGATCATATATAGATGACAGTTATTGGAGAGAGGAAGGAAGACAATGGCGTAAATTTCGAAATACGAAGCGTCCAACCTTTTGGGTGGCCACAGGGCCTGAAGGATCTCATCAATATGAACTTCGAACCATTTTTGAAATTATTCCTATGCCGTGGAATTGGCCAGTAGAAGTTAATTTTCATGAAGCGGTGGCATTTTGTAGTTGGAAAAATCAACTCGATTCTAAAAATGGACATCCTGCTAAAGTGTATCGCTTGCTTACTGAAGCAGAGTTTGTTTCTCTTCGGCAGGAGGGAGGCAACCCTGTCTTGCAAAAGGCCCACTATAAAGAATTAAATGAATTTACAGATTTTTTGCCGAATTTCAATTTTAAGTGGTCTACTCCAGAAAATGTAACGAGTGAAATATCTGGCAACGTCTGGCATTGGATTGAGGATCAATTTAATCCATTAGATAATTTTAAAGTTCATCCCTACTATGATGATTTCTCCACACCTTGCTTTGATGGATTACACCAAATGATTTTGGGAGGATCTTTTATAAGTTGTGGGCATGAAGCAAGTCAGTGGGCGCGTTTTCATTTTCGCCCACATTTCTACCAGCATAGTGGTTTTCGAATGTCTAGGACACTTGATGGAAGTGCCGATAATGGGGCCACTCGATTGTTAAGGTCCACTGAATATGTCCACAAAAAGCGTGAAAATATCTTGGACCAGATGGAGCAGTTAGATTGGTGGAAGAAGGTGGATCAACCCTTAGAAATGAATGCCGAAGAATTAAAATCTTTATATAGTCAGACCGAGAATGAAATTTTAAATTTTTCCAAAAATTTTCCGAGCATGCACCCAATGGGTCTTGCTCATGATCCAGCTACAAATGGGCTTAAGAAAGATTTTGCTCTTCCTTATCAAATGACGAAAAATTTTCCAGAACGCCCAGAGAGTTATCAATCGCTTTTGAAAATGATTTTTACAGACATGGCCCCTTTGTCTCAACTTCCAGGTCATCCTGGTTTTGCAGCCTATGTGGCAGGTAGCGGAAACGCCATTTCAAACACCGCCCAAATGGTCGCTCAAACTCTGAATCCTTTTACTGGACACTATATGATGGCCCCAGGATTAGTGGCGTTAGAGCAAGAGGTGATTAAATGGTTTATCCATCTTATGGGATATGACGAAAAATCTGCTTTAGGTTATTTGACGACTGGGGGGAGTTCTGCCTCAATGAACGCACTCATTATGGCCCGTCTCAATAGACTTAAGGGATATGATTTCTCGAAAGTCACGGGTTATATGTCGAGCGAGGCTCATCATTGTCTCGCTAAAGCTTGGGTGATGTTAGGATTTAAAAAAGAGAATTTGAGACTCGTGAAGGCCCATCATTTTAAAATGGATTTAGAAATTCTAAAAAAACAAATTGAAGCGGATCGCAAATCTGGATTCACTCCATTTTTCCTTGTAGCAACAGCAGGCTCTACAAAAACAGGAAACATCGATAAGCTCGATGAGCTTGCAGATATCGCAAAAAATGAGAATCTGTGGTTGCATGTTGATGGCGCTTATGGGGCCCTCTTTATGCTTACGAACAAAGGAAGGACATTATTAAAGGGAATTAATCGCGCTGACTCCATTGCCCTTGATCCACACAAGGCCCTCTCTATTCCTTACGGAACTGGATGCTTACTTGTCAAACAGGGAAGTTGTATGAAGGTTGATTATCTCTCTGATGACTCTTATATGCCTCCGACGCCCTCTATGGGCGAGCACGATTATGCTGATATTACTCCAGAGCTCTCAAGAGATTATCGAGGTCTGCGAGTTTGGCTTCCCATCAAAACATTGGGAATAGCTCCTTTTATCATAAACCTCGAAGAAAAAATAAAATTGAGTGAATGGATGGCCAGTGAACTTTCATTAATCAATGAGATTTCAGTTCTCGCAAATCCGGAGTTAACGATATTAGCTTTTTCACACAAAAATGGTGATTTGAGCACGCGTGCTTTATTGGAAAAAATAAATCGAAAAGGAACGTTATTTCTTTCTTCATGTACTTTAGAAGGAAAATTGGCCATTCGTATTTGTATGCTTGGGTATAGACTTCACTTTGAAAGATTAAATCAAGCACTTGGCGAAATTGCTCAAATGGCGAGTGAAGGATAAAAATGAAAATCGATTCATATAAACAAGAATTCTACAAAGAGGGGACACGTTTGCACTTAAACAATGCAGGACTTTCCCCCATTTCAAGACCAGCGCGTGATAAGATTCTATATTGGGGAAATCGTTTTTACCAAGAAGGGTTTTACACTGATCAAGATTATGTTGAGGATATTTTGTGCTCTAGAAAATCCTTGGCAAGACTTATTGGTTGTGAGTTTAATGAAATTGCTTTTTTCCAAAGCACGGCCGGGGCCATTAGTCAGCTTTGTTTTCAATTTCCTCTTTTGCAAGGTGATGAAGTGATCATGTGGGATCAAGAATACGCTTCGCATTTGTATCCTTGGCAAGAAGCCTGCAAAAGATCACAAGCAAAACTTGTCGTTGTTGACTCTGCAAAAGATCTCACTACACCTATTGAAAATATAATCGCCAAAATAAATGAAAAGACGAAAGTGATTACTCTTTCCTGGGTGCAGTTTCTCACAGGGGCCAAAACAGATATTGTTTCTCTTTCGAAAGTGACACAAGAAAAAAACATCTTTCTTTTTGTCGATGTTATGCAAGGCCTTGGTCTGCATCCTTTTCAAATGAATGAGTGGGGTATCGATGCAGTCGCAGGGGGAAGTCATAAATGGTTAACATCCCCTGTCGGGGTTGGATTTTTGGCCTTGGCAAGCAAGCATATTGCAAAAATTCGGCCCCATAATGTAGGTGCTTATACTTTTGGGACATGTGATGATCCAACAGATTTAATGTGTGTTCCCAAAAAAGATGCTCTTAAATTTGAAGCAGGTTCAAAGCAAGTTTTAGAAATTACCGCCCTTGGTGCTTCGATTGATTTAATCTTAAGAACTTCTGTCACAGTCATAGAGTCCGAGGTCTTGAGGTTATCTGCCATGCTTTCATCGGGATTAAAAGCGTTGGACTTTTCGGTTTTCTATAACGATAGCTCGATTGTTAATTTTGTTCCAAAGAGTGATAGTATTGAGAAGCTGCGATCAATTCCGTGCAATTTCGCTATTCGAGGACCAGGTGTTCGGTTATCGCCTCATGCTTTTAATTCCGATGAAGATATTGAGCGGGTTTTGAAAGTTTTGTCTGATAATTAATTGTTAATTTCGTTAAAAAAGAATTCAAGAAATCTTTTACATAACGTATTTGGAAGATAATTGGATTCTTGAACTAAGAAAAATTGGTTATAGAGAGATTGCTCTTTGAATTCTACCAAATGAAAATCTTGAAAGTGAGCACTTTTTTTCCAAAGGTCTTTGGGGACAACTCCCAATCCAATTCCTGAATGAATGGCAGCCATCATGGTTTCGACGTTGTCAATGATATGAGACTGAGTAATCTTTGCATGTTTTTTAAAGCTCATTTGATACCAGTTTTGCACGATGAGAAGATCTTTTGTATAGCCCAGGTGGGGAAGTGATTGTAAGGTTTTAAATGAAGAGAATTGCTCATGATTTTCATCATAAAACGGTTTTGAGCATATCATGACTAATTCTTCTTTGAAGAAAGGTTTTTTAGTCATTTTATTTTCAAAGGAGCTTGTGAGAAAATCATCAGTGATGGCAAATTGAAGTTCAAACCGTTCAACACCGGCAAGAAGGGAATGGGTGTCTGTAATTGTTAAATCAAATTGGACGTCAGGGTGCAGATCTATAAATTTTTTCATGATGGGAATGAAAACCAGTTTCGAAAAATTCAAAGGTAAACCTAATTTGATCTCTCCTTGCAGTCTACCCGTTTCATTTTTTGAGTTTTCTAAAAAGCCTTCCAGCGACCAGTTAAATTCTTGAAAAAGTCTAAGGAGTGTCTTGCCTTCATCAGTAAGGACATAGTTTTTGCCAGACCGATAAAAGAGGTGAACACGCAGGTCTTCTTCGAGTTTTTTAATGGATTGATAGACCGCAGAGGTGGTGAGGTTAAGGGATAAGGCGCCACTTTGCAGTCCGCCATGCTCAGCAACTGCTTGAAAATGCTTGATTTTATTTAAGTCTAAGTTGTTTAATTTCATTAAATATTATTTTAATTATGTTTATTTTGATTTGGAAGAGGTTTTGTAATATTTTCTCTCTCACAGGCCGTTTTAGTCATCCAGGAGTTGTAATTTGAAAGCATTGACCCTCTCGCTAACTATTCTTCTTACGGGCATCACATATGCAATGGCAGCAGACTTCACGTCTATTAAAAATGGTGACCAATCAATTGTCTCTACCAAAGCGAAGATTCTCTCAGTGAATCATCATTCGGATAATCTAGTGCCTGGAACCAAGGTAGAAATTCAAGTGACCTTCTCTGGGTGTTTAGATCGATTGGCCGGTTATAACTATTTTTTCAAAGAAGTTGATGGGAAGGGAATTATTTTCTTTAATGCTTTAAGTTTGGCCAATAAGGCATCCATTTCGACGAGTTGTTTTGTGGCCAATCACAAAAAAATCAGTATTTTTGTACCATTTGAAGGAGACATTGAACTAAAAACACTTAACTTCGTTGGTGGAACAATTTAGTCTTTCTTTTTCTCAATTATCGATTATTTAAAACTTCTCACTGCGGTTTTTCTTTTTATCACCATGAATTTTTTTTTCATTGAGCCTCTTTTTCACCGACGACTTTGTCGGTTTCGTTGCTTTTCGTATTTTGGGAGCAATGGCAATTGTATTAATCATTTCATGAAGTTTTTTAATCACTTCACTCGTATTGAAGTTCTGTGAACGATGCTCTTGGCAAGTTATTGTGATGACTCCCTCATCGCTTAAACGGGTGGCATATTTTTTTAGAAAGCGGGCCAGTATGTCCGGAGGAAGGGCCGTGGTTGTGTAGGCATTCCAGTGGAGAGTGGCCTTGGAGTTAACTTTGTTAACATTTTGTCCACCAGCACCACTACTACGAGAAAAGGAGAGATGAAGTTCATTTGTTGGTATTTTATATTTCATAGTGATTTCTAAAAATTCCTTTGAATAAAATGTTCAATAAGTTGATGATCCAAAGGAAGTCTTCTTAACTCTTCAAGGACATAGTGAGATTCTTCAGGAGATAATTCGCTATTTTTTCTCTCATTTTTCCATCCCCAACTCCAATGTGTTTTGTTTTTTACTGGAGACGAGTGACCAAGTTTTACCCCTTGATAGATGAGTTCTGCCCAAAAGGGAGTAGAGACATCTTTTACACAGTCTCTCAATCTTAAGTCGGCCGTATCTCTATCGGCAAGGCTACCTCCAAACCAATAGCGCATATCGTGCAAGGTGCAGCAGTGTCTCCAGAGAGTAGGAGTTTTTGCAGGACCTTCGATAAACAAGGTGCAGCCATCAGTTTCAAAGTTATTGAGAGAATTCTCAATTGAAAATCCAGATTGGCCATAGAATAAAACAATTAGTAAAAAACTATAAAACAAATTAAAATATTTTTTCATACTTTATGGTAATCTCAAAGCGAAATAAGTGAAAAGGTCTTATGCAAAAAAGGTTTAAAATATGAGTGAAATGACTGCTGAAATTTTTAAGAGAAATATTCTTAAAATGATGATCGCCCTTACGATCTTGTTTACTTTCTTTTATATCCTTACTCCCTTTATCGTCCCTGTCGTGTTGGGGGGAATATTGGCCATGGCCTTTAGTCCATTTTTGGGTTTTTTTACGAAACGAGGTTGGAGTCGCAAAATATCTCTGGTGACTATAACGGCAAGTTTTTTTCTGATTGGAATGGCCCCCATTGGGTTAGTTCTCATGAGAGGAACGAACGTTGTGACGCATTTTCTATCAGAGCAGTCCTTAGTTGCAAGAAAGGATAAAGTTGAACTTAAAATTTATACTTACTTGGATCATTTTTCAGAAAAAAGTAATATTGATCCTGAGGTTATAAGAGAAAAGTTTGAAAGTGCGATGAATAATATTGGAAAATATGCACTAAATCTTTTCAGTTCTTTTCTCTCCCAAATTCCTGATTTAATGATGTTAAGCTTGATCATGATTTTATCTTTTTATTTTTTCTTGTTGGAAGAAGAAAAAATTCGGCGTTGGTTTGATCGCTATTTTTATTTTTCTAAAAAACATGGTGACCATTTTATCACCTTGGTTAAATCAAGTTGCAAAGAAGTTTTTTTTTCTAATGTTTTCACAGGAATTGCTCAAGCTTCTATTATTGCGGGAGGAGCATATTTTTGTCAGATCGGTGATTTTTTCATCGTTTTTGTGATCACCTTTTTTCTCTCTTTTATCCCTACAGGAGCTGGGCCGGTTGGATTTGTTTTATCTGTCTTGGCCTTTCTAGACTCACGATTTGGAGCTGGTTTTGCCATGGCCTGTGTGGCCGGCTTTTCTGGAATTATTGATAATTTCTTAAGACCCTACCTTAACAGTCGAGGCAATGTTAAAGTTCCTGCATTCGTTAATTTTTTGGCCATTATTGGCGGAGTCCTTATGATTGGTTTGGCCGGACTTTTTGTTGGTCCATTGTTGGCTTCTTTGGCCTATGGGGCGTTACCTATTATTTTGGAAGAGTGGTTTCCGGAGGTTGCTACTGATGGAAAAAATGACAAATAATCTTGAATCACTATTATTGAGCACGTTCTCTTTTTATGAAGTTATGACTTTTTCTCAAGTCATTCTTGATTTGGATGCTGAAGCTCTCAAAGAATTTCCTCAATTAACCAAGCAAGATTTGGAATTAGTCATAAAAGCATTAGTTAAAAAAAAACTTATCAAATCTGTAAAGATCGACAAAGAGATGGGATGGGTGAGGATTCACCCTCGCAAAGCTTGGCGGAAATGGCCATTTTTCCTGTAAAATTGACCTTGTTTAGTGCTTAATTCTGTTCATGAAGACCCTTTAAGTTTATAAAGATTTTTATGAATAAAATACCTTCACATGAATTACCAATTACAGCTTGGCTTCCAACGACAGTTAAGGAAGCTAAAAAGCGAGGTTGGGATCAACTGGACGTCATCCTTATAACTGGAGATGCCTATGTTGATCATCCGGCCTTTGGGGCAGCAGTGATAGGCAGACTCGTAGAATCTATGGGGTTGAGAGTGGCGATTATTGCTCAACCGAATTGGCAAGATGATCTTCGTGATTTTAGAAAGTTTGGAGCACCCAAATATTTTTTTGGTGTGACTTCTGGAAATATGGATTCGATGATCAATAAATATACCGCTGGGAAAAGACGACGCTCAGAAGATGCCTATACTCCAGGTGGGGCCACAGATCATCGTCCTGATTATGCGACGACAGTCTATACAAAAATTTTGAAAGAGCTTTATCCAGATACTCCTGTCCTGATAGGAGGTATTGAGGCTTCATTGAGAAGAGTGACTCATTATGATTTTTGGGAAGATAAGCTTTTGCCAAATACTCTTACGACTTCCGGGGCAGATTTACTCGTTTATGGTATGGGAGAAAAACCTCTTCGAGAAGTGATTAAACTTGTTTTGTAAGGTATTCCTTTTAAAGAGATTACATCAGTTCCTCAGACTGCATTTATTCATTCAAAAATGAATAAACTGCCTATTAAAAATATCATGTGGGAAGATGTTGAATTAACTTCTCACGAAGATTGCTTAAAAGATAAAAAAGCCTACGCTAAAAATTTTATGCATGTTGAGGTTGAATCAAATAAACAATTTGCCAACCGCTTACTTCAAGAAGTTGGGGAGGATATTTTAATAATCAATCCTCCTTTTCAAACAATGAGTGAAAGTGAGATTGATGCTTCTTTTGATCTTCCGTATACACGCCTTCCACATCCTAAATACAAAGACCGCGGACCAATAGCGGCCTATGAGATGATCAAATTTTCCATTAATACGCATCGAGGTTGTTTTGGTGGGTGTAGCTTTTGCACAATCTCTGCCCATCAAGGCAAAATGATAGCCAGTCGTTCAAAAACGTCCATTATGAAAGAATTAGAAGAAATCTCTCGGATGAAAGATTTCAAAGGTTATATAAGCGATTTGGGGGGACCATCCGCTAATATGTATCAAATGAAAGGAATAGATCAAGATTTATGCGACAAGTGTGCAGCACCTTCGTGTTTGCATCCTGTGATTTGCAAAAATCTTGATACTAACCCGGAGAAAATGACTGAATTGTACCGAGAAGTTGCGGCACATCCAAAAGTGAAAAAAGCCTTTGTAAGCTCTGGCCTTCGTTATGATCTAATGTTTAACGAACGCTCTCTTGAACCTGAAAAAAATGAAGAATATGTCGATCAGTTAATTACTCATCATGTTTCTGGAAGGCTTAAAGTTGCTCCAGAACATACGGAAGATCATGTTTTAAAAATGATGCGAAAGCCGGCCTTTCATTACTTTGAAACTTTTAAAAAGAAGTTTGAAGAAATTTCAACAAAGAAGGGAATTAGGCAAGAACTTATTCCTTACTTCATCTCTTCTCACCCTGCTTGTACCCCTGAAGACATGGCCCGTTTGGCCATAAAAACAAAAAAGTTAGGATATCGCCTTGAGCAGGTCCAGGATTTTACGCCAACGCCTATGACCGTTGCGACAGAGATTTATTATTCGGGATATCATCCTTACACAATGAAAGAAGTTAAAACGGCCATAACTCTTGACGATAAAACAAAACAAAGAACTTTCTTCTTTTGGTATAAACCAGAGAATAAAAATTTTGTAAAAAACTATTTGGCTAAACAAAAACTTTTCGATCTAACCAAAGAACTATTCGGCTAATCACACGAATTAAACTCAGCTATTTACTTTGTTGACCACCAAAATGGCCAGGGGTATGCTTTGTTTGATTAGGTAAATTAAACGATTAATTGATTAGAACCTAAACTTTATCGTTAACAAAAACTTTTAGAATAAGTGAGATTTTTATGAGTGTGATAAAATGGGAATTATTTCTTCTTACTCTATTTGTGTGTGAGTCTTGCTCGACTTCTGGAGTTGATGAGCTATCAAGTGTGAGTGAAGAGCATGAAAAAAAAATCATTCCTTCGAAAACATTCAACCAACTTCATAACGAGTGGGACTATTAATGAAGACAATGATCTAGTCGTCACTACCACAGTTGGTACTTGCAAAAACACTTAACTCTTCATTTGTATAATCATAAAAGCCAAACACTGTTCCAGCAGTATTGTTCCCGCTCGCACTTCCACTATAGATTTCAACGTTGCTTTCTTTGTTGATCGCACTGATTGATTTGAAGACAGCATTAAAATCCTCATCTCCTTCGGAAATGTTTGAAGAATCAATGAGGTCATACATGGCCCTTAACGTTCCTTTATCTGACTTTGCCCTTACGGCAATCTTTATTCCTTCATCAAAAAAGGA
>JAGOVS010000006.1:30416-49723 GCA_018060625.1 Bacteriovorax sp.
AGACAGCATTAAAATCCTCATCTCCTTCGGAAATGTTTGAAGAATCAATGAGGTCATACATGGCCCTTAACGTTCCTTTATCTGACTTTGCCCTTACGGCAATCTTTATTCCTTCATCAAAAAAGGAGCATGCAGAATGAAGGGCCTGGGCCACTGCTTTTAGTCTGAGTTCCTGGATCGTTGATCCCTTACCTTTGAGCTCTATAACCTTTCTCGTTGCTGAATGAGTAATTAATTTCATTGCACGTAATTCTTTTGTCGCTTGATTAAGAACAGGATTTGAATGTTCCTTGAGAGTAATAAGTCTTGAAGCAAACACGCTCGCAGTGATAAATAATAAACTTGCCACAAGTAAGTTTTTCATGAAATTCCTCGATAATTGAATGATTATAATTTTTTACCCTCACTCTATTTAGGGGTAAAGTGTCGATATTTGAATCTATAGATTTTACATACCCAAAGGGGCCCTCTTATGAGAGAATTCTTGATTAAGGAGAAAAAAATGGTGAAAAAGAGACCACAAAAAATTTGGATTGATGCTGACGCTTGTCCAAAATCAGTTAAAGAAATTGTTTATAAGGCCGCTGCACGTTTGCAGATACCTTTAATGTTGGTCGCCAATACTTACCTAACGATTCCTCATAGCGACCTGATTAGATTGATAATTGTCGAAAAGGGCCTGGACGTGGCCGATCAATATATTATTGATCATGTAGGAGCTTCTGAGTTGGTGATTACGGCCGATATCCCCTTGGCCGCAAAAATTGTTGAGAAAATGGCCATTGCTCTCAACCCTCGGGGAGAAATATATACTGAAGATAATATTGGAGAAATTTTATCAATGAGGGATTTCATGAAAGAATTAAGAGATGGGGGGGCGATAACGGGAGGGCCTTCGACATATGGTCCACGGGACATTCAAATTTTTGCCAACTCACTCAATCAATTATTGTCCTAATGACTTTGGTCGCACTCAATAATATGAGCATTAATTCCATTGGCCTCTTTAATAAAAAAGTAAGCACCAACTGAGCAGATTGTACCGTTAATCAAAAAAGTGGTTTCTAGACCTAAATGTTCTGCCATATAACCCATAAGTAAACTTCCAAATGGGGCCGTTCCAAAAAGTGCAAGAGTCAAAAAGCTCATAACTCTTCCACGGATATTGTCGTCCACTAATGTTTGAATGATTGTGTTTGTTGAACTCATTTGCAGCATTAAACCAAAACCGGCCATGAAGACTGCCAAGAGGACGAGTGGAAGATCATGAACGCGAGAAAGAACGACTAGAAAGACTCCCATATTTAATCCTCCGAAGGCGATGATCCCTCCAAGATCAGGAGGACCTTTGCGGTAAGCAAGATAGAGCGCGCCTAGTAACGAACCTAGTCCGGTGGCCGAAGAAATCCAACCTAAAGTATGCACTCCTCCATTAGGTAGATTGGCCGCGATGGCAGGGAAGAGAGTTATATAGGGTGAGCCAAAAAAACTAATGAAGGCAACAAATAAAATGACTGCCTTAATAGACGAGTTACCAAATGTCGCATGATAGCCAACTAAGAGACTATTGATTATTTTTTGTAGGTGAAATTTTTGGGATTTTCCTTTATCAACTTTAATTGAGAAAAGAGCGATTAAAACCGCAATATAGCTTATACCATTTAAAAGAAAACAAATACCTTCACCGAAAATGGCAATGCTAGCTCCTGCAATCGCAGGTCCAATAAGTCTTGTTAAATTGACAATGGAAGAGTTAAGGGCAATAGCATTGGGAAGATCTTTTTTATTACTAATCATTTGAACGACAAAAGATTGTCTGCCAGTTATATCAAAGCAATTAATAAGGCCCAAGGTAATATTAAGAATGATGAGCGCTGTTAAATTAATTTTTCCTGAAAAAGTTAAGGCCGCTAATATGAATGCTTGTAAAGCGCTAAATGATTGAGTCCATATTAAAAGTTTGTGCCTATCCACATGATCGACAATGACTCCAGCAAATAATCCAAATAAAAAGAGAGGGATTTGAGAGGAAAAACCCGAAACTCCTAACCAAAAAGCAGAATTTGTTAATTTGTATACCATCCAGCTCATAGCTAGTTGTTGCATCCAGGTACCGATAAGAGATACAAATTGTCCGCTAAGATATATTTTATAATTGCGATGCTTTAATGCCGGGAACATGAGTTCTTAAGGCTCCTTCATCAAACTGACGAGATAAGGACCCTCTTCAATCGCCATGGCCTTTGAGAATGGGACGCGCATTTTAAAGGATGGCCCATACGTAACAAAAGTATGAAACTCCCCATTCTCTCCAGCTGGATCAATCTTTCCTGGAAGACGCTCAATAAATGCCTGATCAAATTCGCAATTAAGGAATGTATTATCAAGTTTACTGGTGAGAATCGATGTAACGAGGGCCTTGTGACCAGAATTGAAAAATGCTTTACATATTTGTTTTGAATCCATACCCCATAAAGGAAACAGAGGAGTCATTTCTAAAGGGAGGAGCATGTCTTCACGGAATTTTCGAATATCTTTTAAATGGATATCTCCAAAAGCAACATGGTGAACTCCACGTTTGCTAAAAATCGCGAGAATTTTTCCGACGTGATCTATGTACTCTTCATTTGAGCAATTTTCTGGAAGAAAAATTCTTTGAAGAGGAAGCTTGAGCATTTTAGCTTGTTCGATGACCAGACTATCTGGAATACCATGGAAGTTGACAGTATTGCGATCACGATTAAAGGTTGTAATAAGTCCCATGATTTCATATTGAGGATCTTGTTTTAGGGTGTGCAAGGCTAAAGCACTGTCTTTGCCACCACTCCAAAATAATAAAACTTTCTTTTTTTCCATTGTCATATTTTTGTCCATTTTTGGAAGAGGTTTATAAGTAGTGCTTGTTTACCAAAATATATGATAAATGCCGAGATGAATTTTTAAAATAGATTTTAAAGTAAAATGTTATGATTTTACTGAGATTACATGAATTAAAACGCTATAAAAGAATAGTTATATCGGGACCTGTCTCTTGAGAAGGATTGGTCTTGCTTGAACGGGGTTTTCTGGCCAATAATGACGAGGATACTCTCGATTCATCTCTTTATACATTTGAAGATAGGTTGTTTTCCAAAAACTCGCAAGATCTTGAGTGACTTGAATGGCGCGCTTATGAGGACCTAAAATTTGAAGAGTTAGAGGAAGTTTTCCTTTTGCCAGAATAGGGGATTGTGAGAGTCCATAAAAATCTTGAATAAAGGCCTCTAACCAAGGATCTTTTGTATGGTCATAATTGATGGCAATCTTTCTTTTGTCAGAGAGTTGTATGCTGAGTGGAAAATCTTGGTCTATATTGTAGAATTGATCAGGGTCTAAAAGCTCTTGAAGTAAATGAAAAAAGGAGGTTGAAAACTCTTTTTGATCTTCTTCATTAAACTGCACGTGATTAATAAAGAATTGATCAATAATTTTACTCTCGAGTGATTCAATGTTTTTTTTGTGTAAGATATTATTTAGAGTTAAAAGGCGTTCGTATTCAGAAGTTTTTTTAAGACTCTCAATCAGCTTTTTTGCCTGGGCGCATATGATGCTATGGATTTTATCATTTGTACTTCGGGGAAGTATTCTTTCTTCAGATAAAACAATTTTACCAATGAGTATCCTAGATGTCTGGTAAATTCTGGAGTTTTTATCATCCCATACATAGAGAACATCTTCTGTTATGGGAAAAGGGTTAAGATCATAAATCCAATCTTCTAGAATGGAAACGCATTTTGTAACTTCCCCCTTGTTGTTTAGGTCTAAAACAATCCAGAGTTCATGAAGAGGATCAAATTCAAGATGTAGGTCTTTGGAAATTTTTAAAGTATCGCCATTCATTGTAATAAGATCAAAATATTGAGAGCCTCGGGATCTGGCAATACGATCTGGGAATCCTTTTAAGATAATCTCTTCTAATGATTTTGGTGGAGTTGAATTATTAATTGACAAGTTAGATTTTAGTTGTTTGAAAAAGCGTTCTTTATTTTTTTCCCCAAGAAAATGAAAAAGAAAGTGAAGAACTTGTTGATAGACCTCATGAGTGTGCAGTTTTGCTTCAGTGAGTATGCGACCTAATCTTGGATGCAAAGGAAATTCTAGAATTGATTTCCCTATAGCTGTTATATTTAATTGAGAATCTATAGCATTCAGTGAACTAAGTAATTCACGCGCATTCTTTAATGATTCAAGAGGAGGAGGTTCCGGCCAAGAAAGTTGATTGAGTGGTAGTGAGAAGAGCTCGAGGGTGATAAGATATAATTCGCTCAAATCACTTTTTTCGATATCTGGCCTTGTGAAGTATGGACGCTGCTCATAATCGAGTTGAGCATAAAGACGAAAACATTGACCTTCACTTTGCCGATTGGCCCTTCCTGCCCTTTGTGTGGCCGAGGCTTTCGAAATTTTAGTCGTTTCAATAATTGGTAAACCAGAATAAAAGTTGTAGGAGCTCGCGCGTTCTAGTCCAGAATCAACGACAATGGAGATTCCTGGAATTGTGACTGAGCTTTCTGCAATATTAGTAGATAAGATAATTTTGCGTAAAGGATTTTTACCAAGTGCCAATTCTTGTTCGCTGAATTCTAAATCTCCGTGAAGAAGACAGCATAGGAGATTGTAGTGCGTACAAAGAGAGATTAGAAGAGCTTGAGATTCCCTTATTTCTTTCATTCCTGGTAAGAATACGAGAATGTCTCCTTCTTGTGTACTCTCAATAATTTCCTGAATGCAATTGCGTACTTTTTTTGCGAGAGTGTTTTGAATTATACTTGTTTGGTTCGGAAGGTAATGAACTTTTAAGGGAAAGCGAGAAGCATTGAGTTCTAGTGTTTTAGTGCTGTTAAAATGACTTAAATAGAGTTCAAGATTTTTTGTCTCAATAGTGGCAGACATAATAATGATTTTTAAATCAGAACGATTTTCCGCTTGCAACTTTACACTGAAGGCCAAAGCGGCATCAGTACTTAAGTGTCTTTCGTGAAATTCATCAAGGATAATAATTCCAACATTGTTCAAGTTTTTATTCTGAGAAAGAATTTTTAAAAATGTTCCCTCAGTTAAAAACAAAATACGCGTTTTAGATCCAATGACCTTTTCATAGCGAAAGATATAACCAACTCGCTCTCCAACTTTCTCTCCGAGTTCTCTTGCCACTTGGGTAGCTGCGAGTTTGGCGGCCAATCTTCGCGGTTCAAGAATATAGATCATTTTTTCGGTCTGATTTAACAAAAAAAGAGGGATTCTAGTTGTTTTTCCAGATCCTGGAGATGCTTTAATAATGAGATTAGAGGTCGATTGAAACGCGGAGAGAATCTGATCCTTTAGGGCATCAATTGGTAATGATGTATATGTCTGCATTATTTGATTTTACTACAGACTCAGCCAATCGGCGAGTTGATTGAATTCCAGTTCATAGTAATCCAGTGAAGGAATGCTGCTAGGAATGGAGATATTTAATCCAGTATACCGCTCGGCCCTTGTCCCAATTTGTTGGGTATAGGCCGTATACATTAGGGGGGTGAGTAGTGAATCTGCAAAAGATTCTACAACATCATGAGTTCGACTAATTTCTATGTAAGGGCCAATCTTTTTTCCTTCCTGGCTTAATAAATAATAATTAAAAGTGTTAACGCCCGGAGCAAATGGGGAAATATGAAGCAATAATGAATCAATTGTTTTAAAAGGCCATTCTGTATTCTCTGGTCCACTCACAAAACCATCATTTTTTAGTAATACTGAATAAAGCGAATTATTCAAATAGTCCTGTTTATGGCCATTCTTCCAATGATTAAATCCATAGACCACATGACTCTTTTTTTCAGAGGAGCTAATGGTGATCCGCGGATTGGTCTTAAGATTTTTGATTGCATTAATATTGAGCAAGCGAATTAACTCGGTTATTTTTTTGTCATTAGAATCAACAATAGCACGTAGCTCAATTAAGAAATGACCTAGATCGATTAGTGTCTTATCATCCATTGATGCTTTTGAAGAGAGTATTCTATTTAATCTAATTTTCTGATTCTCTGGGATACTTTTGTAGAGTTGAGCAATTTCTTTTAATTTAACAGCAAAGGCATCTAATTTTTTATTTTCAATGATTGAGATAGTCGCAGAACTTACATGGACATAGTTTCTTTGATTACCACTCTTTAGATAAGAGTAGGAGTCAATATAATCGCGGGCAAGCAATAGAGCAGCTTCTCGAGCATTAGGCATCTGGGAAAAAAGGGAGATATTTTGAAAAGGTAGACCTGCTGTAAACTCAGCTTCTTCAGAAGCAATAGTGAACTCACTTGCTTTACGAAGTTCATATAAAAATTCCATATTGGCCATAAAACAGGCGTCAAACCAAAGTAAGTTCAGGTGAGGAACTGCTTCCTTGAGTATCTCTTTAAAATGTTTAGTAGAGAGATTTTTGAGGCCATCGGGACCTAATCCATGTGAATAAAAAATCAAAGCTTTTTTTGAATTCGGATTTTTGTAAAAACTTTTTAAAAATGTTTTTAAGTTTAAATCATTTCTCTTTGAGAAAGATCCATAGGCTTTTATTGCAGAGAGATCCTGGCGATAAAGCAATTGGCTTAATGAAACGGAGACACTGCTATTTGGGTTTGGAATAAAAGCATAATTATTAGCATCGCTTTCTCGGTAGAGACCTAGTTTAAGAAAAGTGCCAGGAATAGTTCGGGCCAACTCGAGTATGTTTTTATCTATATCTTTTTGAAAAGATTCAGCTTCCCCTGCTCCGCGAAAAACTACGGCCACTTCCCATTCAGTTTCAGAAGCACATAAACATTTTGAAACAAAAAAGAGAAGGACCGCAAGAGTTTTTAACAAATTATTTAATCGCTGAAGGAGGAGTATTATCTTCATCGCCATTTATTCCAAAAAGATTTTCTGAATCAATTTGTTTAGCTAGCGTTTGATAACTCACAAATTTATTATTGTTTTGGGCATAATTAAGACTTTTTTCGACGGCCGTGATTAAGGCAATATTGGAATTAGGCATTTCCGAAAAATAGGTTGATAACCCGTTAGTGAAAATGTCCAGCATTTTAGTTCCTTTTGAGTCCTTATCTGACACTTTTCGTGCAAAGTAGGCACTATTATAATAGCGATATGAAGTACAACTATTGAAAAAGAAAATTTGGTATCTTGCTTTGTTGAACTTGATTTGTTCTCCAAGATTATACTCAATGGAGTTAAGATCAAGGTGACCGCCTAAACCAGAATGACCAACATACATCATAATCGAAGCATTTTCGATGGCATCTTTATAAAACCAATGAAATCCAAGTGAGTCTTCGTTAATTCCAGTTGGAGCAAAAAAGAATCGGTAGACGAGTTTTCCTTTTTGAAGTGTTTCAACAAAAGGAGTGTCCCCGTTTAATGTTTTTGCAATTGCATCTACTTGAGCATCTGACCATCTCGTTGCTTTGTAGCCATTTTTGATAAAGTAGTCTCGTATTGTTTTATAATTGTAGGCATTGATATCATCACTCGTCAGTGGATTTCGATCTTTTCTAGGATCATCCATACCAAATAATAGGTGAATGGTAATATTGCCTTTTTCATCTGGAAGATTTTGGTATTCGGGGTATGAGAGCTCGCTATTTACAAATCGTTGTACTTTCGCTTTGACGATTAAATAGTCTTTTCCTTCCTTTAGTTTGCAACCTACTCTTTCAGGACTCCAAAAGTACCAAAAATCTCCTTCGGATTGATAATGATGATCTGTACATGGATTTGTTTTTCCAATTAATCCGGCAGAAAATATTTTTTTAGGATTGATTGGAAGATAGATATTATAAGTTTCTTTCGGCCCATTTTCTAAAACAATAGATCCTTTATATTTATAGCTGATAGAGAGGGTGTTACCGCTTCTGGTGAGAATTTTAATATCCGTTACGGTGTGATCTCCCTTGGGAACAGCTTTGTATGTCGTTAAAGACATTGGACCAACGATGTGCTCAAGTTGAGATTCAATAACTGAACGAATTGTTTTTTCTTGTGGTGATCGAAGGCTTTCAAGTTCAACAGTTCCATTAAACTCTAAAATCGCCTCAGTTGAATTTGAGCCCACATATAGCTTTCTTTCTTTTGGATTGGCCGCATGGGAGAAATGGATAGTGGAAAAAAGAAGAGCTGCAGTCGTTAAGGCAACAAGTTGTTTATACATGAAATATCTCCTAGATTCTAAAGTTAGGCGGAGACTAGCAAATTGGATTAGAATTTAGGGGGAGATTGTATTTTTTACAGATGTTGCTTAGCTCGTTAATTGGCCGCAAGCAGCTAAAATATCATCTCCTTTTGTCATGCGAATCATCGTTCGTAAATTTCTTTTGACGAGCATTTCTTTAAAGGTTTCTACTTTTTGCGGGCAAGGTCGCCTAAATTGACTCCCCGGAAAGGGGTTAAAAGGGATAATATTAACAATGGCCTTTCTTTTCCCCAGCAATTGCTCAAGGGCGTCAGCATCTATCTCTTGATCATTGAGTTCATCAATAAGTAGGTATTCATACGTAATAAATTGTCGCTTCATTAGCTTAATATCATCGAGTGCAATAAAAATATCTTGGATTGGGTATTGCCCAGTGAGAGGTATGAGCGTTTTTCTTGTTTCGTTAAAAGCGGAGTGCAGCGAGAGGGCCAGATTGATTTTGGGGAGTTCATTGAATCTTTTTAGGCCAGGCAAGTACCCAGCACTGGAGAGTGTAATTTGTCTAGGACCTAAGGCGAGACCTTGAGGATCCAGAAAAATTTTTAGAGCACGATGAATTTCATCAAAATTATGCAGCGGCTCTCCTTGCCCCATAAAAACGATATTGGGAGAAATGGCCTTGTTCGAAATTTCCTTTTCTAAAAATTCAAGGGCCCTCATGTATTGACCAAGAATCTCATGAGCTTTTAAATGGCGAGTGAATCCTTGAGTTCCAGTAAAGCAAAAACTGCAATTCATTGCGCAACCAACTTGTGATGAGAGGCAGATTGAGTAACGCTTAAAAAATGGAATGAGAACCGTTTCCACTTTTTTCCCATCTTCAAATTCCATTAAAAACTTATGAGTTCCATCTTGAGATTTGCGGACTTCTGTTATTATTGGCAAATTGAATTGAAAATTTTCTTTTAAGAGATCCCATGTTTTAATAGAGATGTCTTGAGTGTGATTTTTTTTATACAAAACTTCAAAAATAGATGAAGCTAAATATTCAGATTGACCATTTATGCGTAAAATATCTTTTAATTCTTCTTGTGTGAGTTGGTAGATAGATTTTAAAGGATTGATTTTCATGGATGATAATATGCCTTAAGTACTAATTAATGGAAATGAGCGGAGAGTAAAATGTTGATAGATATTCACACTCATCATAAAAACGAGAAGGATCATCTCGCTTTGATTGATGGTGAGCATTGCTTAGGAATTCATCCGTGGGAACTTCAGTCACCTTTTAATGAAGAAGAGGTCTTGCTGAAATTTGAGAAATTTAAAAGTTTATCGATGCCTAGTTTGTTGGGAATTGGGGAGTGCGGAATTGACCGTCGAAGAAAGGGGATAGCGTCAATTGCTGATCAAAAAAAAGTGTTGATTTGGCATATGCATTGGGCCTTAAAAGAAAAACTGCCTCTAATTGTACATTGTGTAAAGGCTTATTCCGATTTATTGCAACTTCTTGTTGAAACGAAGTACCCTGGAAAAATCTTAATTCATGACTTTAGGGGGAATCGGGCAGAAGTAGATGCATTACTGTCCTATGATATTTATTTTTCATTCGGTAAAAGTCTTTTTCAAGAAGATCAAAAAATGGCCAATCTTTTTAAACAAATGCCAAAAAAGAGACTGTTTTTAGAAACGGATGACCAAAGTGAGTTTTCAATTGAAGAGATTTATCAAAAAGCTGCTGAATTATTGGAAATAGAAATGGGAGATTGTGAAAAAATCTTTTTAAATAATTTACAACAGTTTTTTCTCGATGTGAACAATTTCGGTTCCTCGGATATTATCGATTATTTGCGCCGAAGCACGTCCCTTTAAAATGCGGTTTATCTCTTTAAGGGCCGATCTTCCGTGATGATCTCCTTTTCTCATGAGTAAATAAGCAGAAGCATTGGGACGTAAACTATTTGTGATCGCTTCGATGAGTGTTTTAAAATCGCTATCGAGGAAAAAGCGACAACGATTTTTAAAGTCATTAGGAGATAGGAGTCCTTCCCCTTTGAAAAAATAGGGAGGATTGGAGACGATGAGGTCGTAGGAATCTTCAAAGGCATTACCAAGAAGAACCTGATAATTGTGATTGAGAAAATGCATATGTTTATTTTGAGTATCTGAACAAATCATCTCAACATTTTTTTGAAAAAAAGGGAAGTAGAGATTCTGAATTTCTAAGAAATCAAAATGGAGAAGCTCTGGGCGATGTAGAGAGAGTTCTAGACCAATGATTCCACAGCCAGAACAGAGATCTAAGACTTTCCAACTCTCAAGATTCGTTTTGTTTTCAAGAAGCGTTGCTACTTTTTGCGCAAGAAAAACAGAATCAAGAGAAAATCTGTATTCATCTGGCTGAAAGTAGTCGTAAGTATAGATGTTATTTTTGATCATTTGTTTATACCATTAAAATTAATTGGGAATTATTTATCTGTCTACAGAATATTAAGGAAATTCAATGCAAAAAATAGAGACTATTTTTTTAAAACAAACATCTAATCGTTGGAGTATTTCCAAGTCAACCTTCAGCGAGAGAACAGAAAAATTAAAACGCTTGAGAAATGAAATATTAAAAAGACGAGAGGATATTAAAGAAGCCCTCTATAATGATTTTAAAAAGCCTTATGCTGAAAGTGAACTTACTGAAATTCACACATCGTTAGAGGAAATTAACTTTGCGCTTAAGAATTTAAAAAAATGGATGACCCCTAAAAGAGTTTCAACGCCAATGACTCTCTTTGGTAGTCGCTCAGAAATTCACTATGAGGCCAGAGGCGTGGTCCTTATTCTCTCTCCTTGGAACTATCCTTTCTCACTTCTTATTCATCCTCTGGTCGCAGCTATTGCGGCCGGGAATTGTATTATTGCGAAACCTTCCGAGAAAACGCCTCATACTGCAACCCTGCTTCAAGAAATCATGGAATCCATTTTTTCTTTAGATGAAGTGGCCCTTGTTTTAGGGGATGTCACTGTGGCAGAAAAATTATTGGAATTACCATTTGATCATATTTTTTTCACGGGAAGTACTTCAGTTGGTAAGAAAATAATGTTAGCTGCTGCAAAGAATTTAGCTACAGTTACGCTCGAGTTAGGAGGAAAATCTCCAGTTATCCTTGATAGAATTGTTGACTTAGAAGATGCAGTAGAAAAAATTGCCTGGGGAAAATTTCTTAATGGTGGCCAAACGTGCGTAGCGCCTGATTATGTTTTTGTTCCTGAAGAATTAAAACCAAGATTCATAGAACTATTTAAAATCCAGATTATTAAATATTATGGGGATACTGAAAAAAAACAGGCAGAAAGTCAGGATTTTGCTCGCTTGATTGATCAGAGAAGCTTTAAGCGTTTAGATGATAAATTAAAGAAAGAATCGCTTTTATCAGGTTTTGCTGGTCTACCAGAGCAAAACTATCTTCCGCCCACCGTAATTGAGAGTGTATTAGATAGTACTTTAATGGAAGAAGAGATTTTTGGTCCCATTCTTCCCGTTATCACTTATATAAAAATTGAGGAAGTTATCAATTATCTCCAATCACAATCGAGGCCCTTGGCCCTTTATCTTTTTTCTAAACAGAGAGAGTTTATCAATAATCTCCTTTGCTCAACTACTTCAGGGGGAGTTGTCGTCAATAACGTAGTTCTACATCTGGCCAACTCTCACTTACCTTTTGGAGGAGTTGGACATTCTGGACAGGGAAGTTATCATGGACATTTTGGATTTAAGGCGTTCTCTCATGAAAGATCGGTACTTCGCCAAGGAAGATTCTCGCTGATTTCTTTCTATTTTCCTCCTTATGGCACGGTTAGAAGTAAGCTGGCCTTTAAACTCTTGCGATTTTTAGAATAAAAAAGTTAAAGTTTAGGGTTGAAAAAAACACAGCACGGCCTAAGATTATCTTAAGATTAAACCTTAAGAGGAGAACCAATGAAGTTACTATCATTGTCAATGACTTGCTTTTTTTCTATCAACATCGATGCTCTTTGCTGAGGACGTTTGCTCAAAAAAAATAACTGAGGATAAAGTTAATGAGATCTGTAAACAAATTGCAACTAAAGGAGCTGCGGTAAAAACAGAATGGCCTCAAGGGCTTTTAATTAAAAACTGTGGAGATAATTATATTTGGGTTCAGGATACTTCTCCCGAAATAAAAATGATCATGCATCCAGTAAAACAACGTTTGAATAATCAATCACTCGTAAAGCAGTTAGATGAAAACAAATTTGCGCTTTTTTTCGAGTTTGATAAAGCGGCCAAGGCAAAAGCTGAAGGTGTGTGGGTTGATTATGTTTGGGCAAAGCCTGGTGCTGAGAAAGCTACTCCTAAATCATCCTTTGTTAAAATATGTAAACTTCCATCAGGTGAATCTTGGTTAGCGGGTTCGGGAGTCTGGAAAGAAGATGTTAAATAAAATCAGACAATCATCGATAAAAACAAAATTGATCCTCTCAATTCTTCTTATCAGTGTGTTTTGCATTTTGATTACCTTGATAATTGCCTATGGAAGTTTTAAATCCGCTTTGACAAAATCGGCGAATGATCAACTGAGTTCAACGCTTGCTATTTCTAAAAGAAAAGTAGGGGATTATTACAGTAGAACAAAAACTTTCACAGAGCTTTTGGCAACTGATCGACTTACAGAAGGTCTTTTTCTCTCGTATGAAAGTGCCTTTTATGCTGCAGGATATTCAGTGGGAAAAGATCAAGTTATTACCGCTGAGTCATTCAAGAAACTAGATGAGATATATAAGAATAAGGCACTCGTAAGAGTCAGCTCTTATGACATTGGCAATTTTATCCTGGTCAATATTACAGGACAAGTTCTTTTTTCGGCAAAAGGTGTTGAACATGGTTTTTTCGAAGGGCGAAGCTTGGTTAGCGGTGATCTAAGTAAAACGAAATTAGCAAAATGTGTAAACAGTGCCAAAGAATCAAATTCGAAAAATATTTTCTACGCGGAATATGAATTTATTCCGGAGTTTAAGCGTGAAATGGCTTTTTTCTGTGTGAATGTTTTTGCCGAATTTGTTCATTTGAGTGAAGGTATCAATAAAGGAGATTTGTTAGGAGTCGTAGCTGTTGAAATTGATCCAAAACACATAACAGATTTTCTATCTGCCGGAGATGGCACAGGAATAGGTGGTCAAACGTATTTAGTTGATAACGAAGAAAAAACTAAGGCCAGCTCAGACGCTTTAAGAGCATCGATTCCTGTTGATATCGAAGGAAAAAGCTGGAATCTTGTGAGTGAAAAGAAAACATCAGAAGTTTTTGCACCAATAAAAGAACTCCTGAAACAAGTCTTTTTTTATTCATCTGTTGTTCTCATCAGTATTGGGTTTGCTGGAGTTTATCTAAGTAACAAATTGCTTGCTCCAATAATAAAAGCTTCCTTAACTTTGGGAGAGGTTTGCAAGTCTCTTAATTTGGATTCAAATCACCTTTCTCAAAGTGCTTCAATTCTCGATGGATCATCCAGAGACCAAGCGGCAAATCTTCAAAAAACGGTTCAGGCCGTCCACGAGATTTCTTCTGCAATTGAGCAGAATACAAGTAATGCAAAAAACTCGGAGTCTCTTGCTAAGAAAAGTTTAGAAGTTGCCATTAACGGACGTGAAGTTGTGGAAAGTATGACTCAAGCGATGAGTGAAATTAATCAAGGCAATCAAGATATTTTAAATCAAGTAGAAGAAAGCAATAAGAAGATTAATGAGATTCTCGTTTTAATTTCTGAAATTGGAAATAAGACAGAGCTAATCAATGATATTGTTTTTCAAACAAAGCTGCTCTCGTTTAATGCTTCAGTAGAAGCTGCGAGAGCTGGTGAAAATGGTAAGGGGTTTGCAGTCGTTGCAGAAGAGGTTGGGAATTTGGCCCAGTCTAGTGGAAATTCTGCTAAAGAAATTTCAGCTCTGCTTTCTGAGAGTATTAATAAGGTTGAATCGATTATCCATGATACCAATTTAAAGGTAGGTCAAGTTTCTACCATTGGACGCGACAGACTTAAGGCCGGTCAAGAGACAGTACAGAGATGTACAGAGGTTTTTGATGAAATGGTAAGGAGCTTCAATCAGGTTGCCTCTATGGTCTCTGAAATTTCTCAAGCTTCAAATGAGCAAAATACTGGCATGGGTGAAATTAATCAGGCCATGCTTCATCTAAATGAAGGTACAGATAAAACGACCCTTATCGCCTCTGAATCCTCTGAGGCGGCCAGCAAATTGGAATCCCGTGCTAAAACGTTAGAAGAAGTTGTCCAAAATATTCAACAAGTCATTCACGGAGTCTAAGCATTCATGATAGGATTCTCCTCATTAATCAGGAGATTTCCATCATGAATGCTTTAATCCTTTTATGCGTTACAGTGAATGTGATTGTGGCCGTACTTATTTATCTAAAAGTGACAAAATCTGATTTTAGCTTTTTGACATTAGAAATAACAAATTTAATCAAACCCTTGGCCGAAAAAATGTTTCAAATTGAGACCATTATGGTTCAGAAGTTTGAAAGTCAAAAAGAGATTACGAAACTTCAAGTGTCTGAGATTATCGAAGAGAAGTTTAGACGAATCACTGCTGAGCAAAGTCAAAACACCCAAAACATTACTGATCGTTTTTCTAAATTTCAACAAGGTATTTCAGATCAGCTTTTTAAGATGAATGAGAAAATTAATCGGGATCTAGAAGTTAAGCTAAATGAAATTTCAGCTCGTGTGCAAGAAAATTTGGATCAAGGATTTAAAAAAACAAATGAAACCTTTAATAACGTTGTCGAAAGATTGGCCAAAATAGATGAAGCTCAAAAAAAGATTGAATCACTTTCTAATAATGTTGTCTCTCTTCAAGACGTCTTAACAGATAAGAAGAGTCGAGGCATTTTTGGAGAGGTTCAACTGCAGCAAGTTTTAAATGCCGTTTTCGGAGAGCGTAATTCAAAAGTCTACGAACTTCAGTATAAACTTCCTAATGGGACCATCTGCGATTCCATTATTTTTCTTCCACAACCGACAGGTAGCCTTGTTGTGGATTCAAAATTTCCCTTAGAAAACTTTCGAAGAATGTTTGATACAAGTTTTACTGATCAAGAAAGAAAAGAGTTTGTAAAAGATTTTAAACAAAATTTAAAAAAGCATATTGATGATATTGCTTCAAAATATATCATTCGAGACGTGACGGCCGATCAAGCGGTTCTCTTTCTACCTGCAGAGGCGATTTTTGCTGAATTATATGCCTATCATGGAGATATCATCGAATACGCACACCAGAAAAAAGTTTGGATTACATCCCCAACCACTTTTATGGCCATGATTACGACTGTTCAAGTTGTATTAAATAATATTGAGCGTAGTAAATATACCAATGTGATTCACCAAGAGCTTAATAAACTTGCCGATGAGTTTAGTCGTTATAAGAAGCGCTGGGACGCTTTGGCCGGTCATATTGAGACGGTAAGTAAAGATGTAAGAGAGATTCATATTACGACTGGAAAAATAACTGATCGTTTTGACCAGATCTCTGATGTAAAGATTGATAAGTTGTTGGAGTAAAAATGAATCGATTAGAGCATTGTCTCTTCGCTTATGGTGAATCTCATCAGCACAAGACGAATATTTTCATTCATAAAATCTGTGTTCCCCTAATCATGTTTAGCAGCTTAGGTCTCTTAAAAGCACTACCTGTTCCGGCCCAATGGCCTATGTGGTTGGATTTTAGCACCATCGCAATTTTTGGAGTTCTTTGTTTTTATGCTAGTTTGAAAAATGTAAATGTTTTTCTATCGATGCTTGTGTTTATTCTTTTTCAAATATGGCTCCTTGAGTTGCTTAAACCACGATTTTTCCTTCTATCATTTTTTCTCTTTGTGGTGGCCTGGTTTTTTCAATTTATAGGTCACAAAATTGAAGGAAAAAATCCTTCTTTTTTTGATGATCTTTTTTTTCTTTTAATTGGACCTGTTTGGGTAATCAATTCTTTTCAACAGGTTGTTAAAAATAAGTTAATGAAGTAGGTAATCCAATGGAAAAAAATAAAATTTTTAATCTTACAGTGTTAGTTGTTACTCTTGGCTACTTTGTCGACATTTTTGATTTGACACTTTTTAACATGCTTAGAATTCCCAGCTTAAAAGCACTTCAAGTACCTGAGGATCAATTAGTGGAGGTAGGGATTTTTTTGCTTAACTGGCAGATGGCAGGAATGCTCCTCGGAGGATTATTCTGGGGGATTCTTGGAGATAAAAAAGGACGTACGACTGTTTTATTTGGGTCAATCGTTCTTTATTCCGTGGCCAATATTTTAAATGGTTTCGTAACGACCATACCACAATATGCCGTGCTTCGCTTTTTATCGGGCATTGGGCTCGCTGGAGAACTTGGCGCAGGCATAACATTAATTTCTGAAATTCTACCCGCCAATAAGCGCGGCCTTGGAACGACCATTGTTGCCACCATTGGTGTTTTGGGGGCAAGTTGCGGCGGTTTAATGGTTGAACATTTTGATTGGAGAACTTGTTATTTTGTCGGTGGAGTTTTGGGATTGGCGCTTCTTTTTTTAAGGGTTCAAATAAGCGATTCAAGTTTTTTCAGTGAGCATCGAAAAAATTCGGGTGCTCAATGGGGAAATATCAGCACGCTTTTTAAGTCAAAAAATAATTTTTTGAAATTTATATTGTGTATTGGAGTAGGGGTTCCCATTTGGTATGTAGCAGGTCTCCTAATGAATTTTTCTCCTGAGATTGCTCAGGAAATCGGTGTGACTGATTCAATAACGGCCGCTCGATCAATTGGAATTAGCTATCTGGGGCTTGCGGTAGGGGATCTTCTCAGTGGACTTTTAAGTCAAAAGCTAGAGAGCCGAATTCAAACAATGAAAATATTCATGCTTTCAAGTTTTCTCTTTATTGGGATTATTCTTTTTACCTCTGGAAATCAATCAGCGTCTTATTTTTATTTTTGGTGTTTTATGATTGGTGTTTCCGCAGGTTACTGGGCCATGTTTATTACTATTGCCGCAGAACAATTTGGGACAAATATTCGAGCAACCGTTGCGACAAGTGTTCCCAACTTTGTGCGTGGATCAGTCATCCCAATGACTTTGCTTTTTAAAAATTTAAAAGACCAATACACTATTTTAAACTCGGTGGTGATTGTCGGCGTAATCGTTTTTACCATTGCACTTATCAGCGTCTTTTATTTGCCTGAGACATTTCATAAAGATTTAAATTATCTTGAAGAATAAGTGCTGTTTTTAGATTCTTACTTCAATTTTAAGGCGAGGATTAATTTAAATTTGTCCTCACCTTAAAATTAAACGTTATTTACATTCACTACCATCGGGATAGTCTGTGGATTCATTGCATGTAAAAAGAATTTTATCACCCTTTTTTAATTTTAATTTCAGTGAAGCTTCATTAGAAATCAAATTAATAAGAATACTTTTTTTACTTCTCCATTCTTCATGTTCAAAGCCACAATCTGATGATTTTTTTGATTTTTTAATTATCTTAGAAGAGGCTTCTGTAAAAATGACTTCAGCATCTTCAAGTGTAGAAGGAGTCTCTAAACTATTAAGAGGAAGGGCCGTCGTTTCCTCGTCAAGAGCTTTTAGAGAAATACCATACAGACCACCAACCGGGTAATTACCATTGTAATTTAACTTATAATTGGTTGAAACACAGTTCTCACTTCTGTAGGCATGAGTGGCAAAGGCAGTGTTTGATAAAGTAAAAATGATAGATAGGGTAATTAAATGTTTCATCTTCTTCCTTTTGGATTGGGTTGAACGGTTAACGCAATTTCCGATATTCGGTATCCATTGTAAATTATAATCTTTCTTAGAAGGACATCTAGAAATTCGAATGATGAGTCTTTTGTTCTTGAGACTTCATGAAATTGATCTGATAGAGAAAAAGTCCACTTGGTGGGGCCACCTTCCAAAGTTGCTTTTTACTTTTTGGTCCTTCTAAATAGGCCAGAAATTCACTTGGGGAAATTTTTCCACTTCCCACTTTCCATAA
Organism: Bacteriovorax sp.; assembly: GCA_018060625.1. Classification (GTDB taxonomy): domain Bacteria; phylum Bdellovibrionota; class Bacteriovoracia; order Bacteriovoracales; family Bacteriovoracaceae; genus Bacteriovorax. The sequence continues at coordinate 48,677 of JAGOVS010000006.1, forward strand.
GGCACTTACTAAATGTCTAATCATTTGTTTTAAAAATCCATCGGCAATAATTCTAAGTTCATAACAACTATCTAAATCTTGGGGGATGTTAAATAATTCGTTCTTTAAAAAAAATAATCGGGGATCAATAGTGGATAATTCATAAGTTGAGATTGTCCTCGTTGTGCTTTTAACATTGCTTCCACTTGAATAGAAATTACAAAAGTCATGAGTACCATGAATTAAATCAATACAGGTTTGCATGGCCTTAAGATCTAATTTATTGGAAATGTTGGCAATAAAACGGCGATCTTCTTTTGGAGATTGCACTCTATTGGTAAATAAATAACGATACTCTTTAGAAGTAGTGTCGGACGCAGGTCTAAAGAGTCCAGTACTTGGTTCAATATAAATACATCTAATGTCGTTTGGAAGAACAAAGTTTAAGGATTCTAAAAGAGACGTGCAGTCCATGGATTGAGTTGAGCTGATTTTTACAAATTGCTCTAAGGCGTGAACGCCTGTATCGGTTCTTGAGGCGGCCATTGTTGTGAATTTTCCAGGAATGATCTGTGAGAGACTTTTATTAAATTCGCTTTGAATTGTCAGAAGGCCATTCTGCCATTGAAATCCAGCGTAATTTGTTCCGTCATATTGAATTTTAGCTTTATAGTAATACATAGTTTATTAGATATCTTTTAAAAGGTGCTGCACATTAAGATTTGATAATTGCTGATGGCCAGTGCTGTTCAGGATTTTCTTCATCCTTCCAGTAGTCTTCTAATTCAATACCTTTTTGAAATAGTTTTTTCTGTTGGCGATCCCATTTTTTATTGGAATCTGGATATTCACAAATTTCATTAGGTTCTTTGTTTGAGAGGGCAAAAAATATAAAATGGGATTCAGTGTGATTATAAAACTGATGAGCGATACCTGCCTTAAAAACAATTAAATCTCCTTCGTTGATTTCGAAGAATTCGTTGTCTTGTCTAACCATTACAGAGCCTTTGAAGGCGATAAATAATTCTTCTTCCATGTGATGAAGATGGTAGGGGCATGAAAATGATT
>JAGOVS010000006.1:49823-56749 GCA_018060625.1 Bacteriovorax sp.
AAAATGATTAGAAATGAAAATCAACAAGACATAATCATTAAATGCAGTGGGTGCCATAAAGCCATTGATAGTAGCTCCATGAGGAGAGCTGCCGCAATTTTTTGTGAAATTTTCACATGAATCAAAAAGTTGAGGACCTTGCCAGGAATTGGCCACACATGTTTGCGTACCTGTAAGGCAAGAAAAGTCGCCACTCGTTGTTGGAGAAAGAAATCCTTGTCTTGTTGTTCCTTCTAAGCATTGAGTCTGAGAATTCATTGCAATTTTATTTTGTGAAGGCGAAGCACCAGCACAACTAGCAAGTAAAAGTAGCATGAGTTGCGGGGACAAAAACTTTGTCATTTAAAATATCCTAATTAAAAATATATGATTGGTTTTATCGTAGTTTACACAATTCGTATAGATGGTCAACCGGAGTTGACGATCTTCGAACTGAGATACGAAACACTTTAGATTTTTAATGACATAGGTATGCATCGAATAGGTATACCGTTAATCAAGATAGTCGTTTCATCATTTTTTATTTGTAGAAGTTTTGACTTGATCTGACATTCCGACTATTTCAATAGATTCATCAAATTGTAATTTTTCAACTTCCACATAAATATCAAGATTGCCTTTTGAAATCAGACCTTCGATGGAAGACGAACCAATGTGTTCAATACGAGCATAGGGAAGAGATACAACTAGATCTTTTTTAATTTTATCAAATAAGTTTTGCGCTGTAGTTTGATATTCTTCAGGTGAAAGAAAGTGCATATTAACTTTGTTTAAACTTAACAAAACTATTTAGATGAGGAGATGTAACTTCTTTTACGTTTTGATAGCCTAAGGATTTATAAAATTTATGTTGCTTTTCTTCATCATCGGTTAGAAGTAAATGTGTCCTTACGTGCGCGTAATGTTCCAGGGCCATGTTTAGCATTTGTTTTCCAAAGCCCTTTCCCTGATAAGCAGGACTAATAAGAATGTCTTGAAGATGATGAATTGAAACATTATCGGAAAGTGATCTTAATGCAGCGACCACTTCGCTATTTACTTTGCCGATTAGAACGTAAGATGAATTTTCAAACGCAGTTTTAAGTTCTGCTGGATTTTGCGTATAAGCAGACCATCCAACAGCGTCAAAAAGCTGAATTATTTTATCGAACTCAAGTTCCTTCCATTTTGTAGTAATTTCCATAGGACGATAGGATAACAAATACAGGGTATTTAACCAAGTGGGGATAAGATAGAATTAAAACTATTAATTTTGCTTGAGTCCTATTTTTTTCCGATTAACTGGAAGCCTTGGAGAAATATCTTCTTCCAATGAATCCATTCTTTCAAATACAACTTTAAAAATTTTGTTAGTATTTTCTTTGAAGTCTTTAAGTTCTGTTGCCAAATTACTTTCAAGCGCGTGAAAACTCCGAAGTTTTGTAAAAATTCTCATGATTGAAATATTAATTTCAATGGCCCGTTCACTATTTAAAACACTTGATAGCATTGCAACTCCATTTTCTGTAAAGGCAAAGGGGAGATAACGGCGGCCACCATACTTTGAACTTGAGATGCCAATTTGGCATCTCAAGTTTTCTTCCTCAATTTCAGTGAGTTGAAGAAGAAAATCAGAAGGAAATCTATTTATATTTCGCTTGACCTGCCTATTAAGGGCGCCAGTTTCGGTACCATACAATTTTGCTAGATCATTATCAAGCATTACGCGATGGCCACGTATCACGTAAATCATGCTTTCGATTGCCATTAAATCTTGTTCTATTTTAGTCATAAAAATCTCCTTAGAGATCTCTATAGATGAGCCGTTTGTGTATTTCTAAATTTTATTAAAAGAAGTTTAAAATTTTTCGTTTTTGAAATGTTAGTTCGATTAGCTTATTGTGTGGTGCCCTTCGCAATTCTTACGGTTTCTACTGGCCAAACACCAAAGGTATTAAGGGCCGTAAGATTAGCTCAATTGAAGCTAATAAAAGATTCTTAGGCATCCAAATGGGGAACCCTAATGCTTCACCCTAATAGATAAAAGACAAAAGCCTCGAGACTTTTAATGGTCCCTGGGCATTAGGAAATTTATTAGAAGTCTTTGTCTTTAAAAATGAGAAGTGGAATTGATCCTGATGCTCTAGAGAATGAACTTTATCAATCTCCAGCGATGAAGCTTTCCATAAGCCATTTTCCTTTAATTATTACCCCAAGTTATTTGTAGAAAAAATATCTTTCTTTGATACTGGAATTTCTTCTCGATTTATTGTCCTTAGTTCATAGTTAGGATAATTTCCATTTTTTATTAAATTCACAAATTCACTTTTCTTTAGAATTAGTTTTTTACTCAAATCATAAAAAATTCTATTTTTGCCATTTTTGTTTTCATCAAGAACAATGACTATGCCTGATATATCCGTTGTGACTTTTCTGGCCCCTAAATATTTTCTTTTATCGCTATCTGGATCAATGATGAGTTCTCCATTTTTTAAGGCTTTCATCAATCTTTTAAATAAATCTTTTCTGGATTTAGTCTTTTTGCCATATCTGCGGCCAACCTCATTATTCCAAAGATCCATATTGGTTGAATTTTCTTCGTTCGATGAAGAGATGCTGCCTCCTGGAAAATATTCATTCAATCTTCCAAAGATATCGGCTGCTGATTCAGCATATTCTTGTGTGAAAACTCCACTGACGTAAGAATGTCTTAGAGCATCGACATCGTTATCTTGAAAACCGCCAGCAAATTCATTAATTGTCTTATCTTCATTTTTTGGTAACTTTCTTAAATTTTTATCAATGAATTTATAAGCTTCTTTCTTCGCTTCGCTTTCAAGCGCAAATGGGTTCCATTTCATCTTTTTTCCATTTTTTTCCATGGATTTAGTTTTATAAAAAAATATGAATTAGTAACTAACATAACAAAAAAAGCAGGAATAAAATAAAATCCAGTAATGACTGGTGTAATGGTTACTGATGGAATAAAAAGCAAGGTTGCAGCTTTTTTATATTTTTTTGAAATCTTTAATGTTAGTAAAACAAGTCCCAGATTGCAAATGGTTGAGATGAAAAGCATTTTTGTAAATAAGGTTATAGTCAATTTAAAAGGATCAAGAGGAAAGTATATCATGAAGTGTACATATATTCCTATTAAGCAGATGGCCATCACCCATAGGATATATTTCAATTTAGTTCTTCTAAAATAAATCATTTTTTCTCCAGCCATGGTGAAAATTAATTATGTATTTCTTTGATTTTAACTTAGGTTATATTATGCGTATAGAAAAAAGATGGTGCACCGTAGTTGGAGAATATCGAAATGAGATCTTGGAATCGCTAAAAAAAAGGGAGGATATCCTCCCACGGTGTCTAACCTAACCCTTAATGATTTTGTGAATTATTACTTGTAATTTCACAATATTAAGAATTAGGATCAGAACATCTAAAGTCTTAAGCATCCTTGCCTCCAACATAAGGCTTCATTGGCTTGGACCTACTTAAGACTCGAGACAAAAATCTTGATATTTTTCATAGAAATGCTAGGCTTAAAGAACCCTCGGTGTAACGGTTTACTAGACCGTCGAGGACATCTAAAGTCTAAAACCCCTCTAATAATAAAAGGGTTTTTTTATTTGCAGTATTATCAAATATAATGACTAATTTATTTCATTTTTGAAATATGAAGAATGATTGTTAAGAAATGTTGAAATGAGGTCTTAGAGATTTCTGGCCATAGGAATACAGCGGATCGCTTCTCCATTGATTGAAATCGTCTCTATCGCACCTTTATCTTCAAAACCATTTTTAAGATAAAATGCTTTGGACGTGAGTGTGGATTCAAGAGTGATTTGTTGAACACCAAAGGCATATGCCTCAGATATTAATTTTTGTAACGCTTGCGTTCCAAGATTTTTCCCAGTAGCTACTGAAGTCAGATAAAGCACCATTCGAAGAACCTTATATATCATATTTTAGAAAAAGAGAGCTTTCGCTGGCATTTATAGCTGCTAATCATGTAGAGAATGAAGATAATTCAACTTGCAAAACGATAAGGGAAGAATTTAAGAGAAACCAATATAATTTTTTATTGGTTGAAGGGATGGCGTTTTCTCAAGTCAACAACGAAGCTGATATTGAATATGCAAAAGAATGTGAGGAAAATGGATATAAGAATTGCGGCGAAGGTGTGTGTGCAATCAATGAAGCATTAAAGATGAATATTTCATTTAATTATGCTGAGCCTAGCGATTTAACTATTAAGGAAAGAATTTTACAAAGAGGGTATGCAGGAGAAGAGCTTGTATTCTTTTATGGATTAAGGCAATTACCTCAACTAAAGAGACAGGGTGCAAGCGACGAAGAAGGAATTAAGAAAAAATTAATTTCTTATTTAGAGCGAGCCTCTCTTAAACGTATAAAATTAAATTCAGTTTTTACCTTAAATGACTTTGAAAAAATGTATTTTACGAAGCTTGGTAAAAAAATTGATTACTTAAAAATTAGTACAGACGATGTTTCTCCTCAAGTAGATAACGATCCATCTTGGGCAAATAAAATGTCCCTTGATGTTGGTGTCATAAGAAACGAATTCATAATAAAAATGGTCGAAGAGCGTGTGAATATTTATAAGAAGGTAATGATTGTCTATGGATCGGGTCATCTTGTGCAGACGAGAGAGGCTTTAACTAAAGCATTTAATTCAGTGGAAAATATCAAAAGATATTAAGGGTCTCCGTTTTTAATAGTGGTGCCCGTCGCAATAAACTTAGGGATTACTGGCCATAAAAGACTTTCCCCACGCGCTCAATGTTATCTAAAAAAGAGAAATAGATAAAATGTTTGACCTGATAAGGCTTAGAAAATAGAATAAAAAAATGATGAAATTGATTATATTTTTGAGCACTGTCGTGCTTTTTGGGAAAGCCGTAGCTGGGGAATGTCCTACTGGCCAGTATTTTGTGTCAGCTTATGACCGTGATTCTTATTATCGCACTGACGGCACTTTTGTAAGTAGCACAAAAGTTGAGGCCCATTGCCGGAAATATCATTTTTCTAGTCCACTTAAATTAACTTTTCAGAATACTATGCCAGATAGCTGGCCAAATCAGCTGGAACTTTTTAAAAGCTGGACTCCAGCTGAAAAAAGAGAAATCAACAAAGCTATCAACTCACTTCCTAAAATACTTAGAAATTTAGGTGAGATTAAAATTTATAGAGCTGTTAAATCGTCATTTCCAGACAATCATGCTTCGTCAGGGCCAGATGACTCGATAATTGTTCTTTATGATGGTGCTAAAAAATTTGGTTACCGAAAAGCTCTTGCACACGAAATGGCCCATATTCTTTACTCTCGTTTGGATAGAGAAGGACAGGGCGATTATCAGGGAGCATCAGAATGGAGAGAAATAGCACGTGATGTTTATAATACTCCTCGAAAAGAATTTTCTGAACAAGACGGTGCATTGGGGCCTGAGGAAGATTTCGCTAATAATATTGAGCATCTCATTACAAATAAAAACTATTCCAGTGTTCTGAATAAAAGAATCATTGATTATATTAGTTCGCTCTTAGGAATGAAAAAATGAAAAGTTTAACAAAGTTTGGAATACTAATTTTACTTGCACTTTCTTGTTCGCACAGTAATCCAGTTGATGCTCAAAAAACTGCACCAATAAGAAGAAGTAACGATTGGGATTTGATTTTTCTAATGGAAAAAGAACATTGGGATAAAGATACTGTTATCGCAAACCTCGGTAATCCTTCTGAAATAATAAATGATGATAAAACTAAATCGACGTACTTAATATATTTGGATAATAACCTAAGAAGACAAAAGTGGTCGATTGGATTTAGTCAGAGCAATAAGTTATCTAGCATTAGTTTTTTTCCAAACCTTTCAAATGAAGCTAATTTTTCAGTTGAAAAAATAATTGAAAAATGGGGGAAGGAATGTGTAAAAAAATCAGAATTAGATAACACGCAACATTTCATTCAGAAAAGAAATTACTTAGACTGTGGCCTCAAAAGGAAAGCTCGTTTGAATAATTTAAATCAAGTAAATGGACTATTTATCGTGCTTTAAATTTGGTTCGAACAACAGCGATATTGGTGCCGTCGCATTAAACTCGAAGAACCACTGGCCAGAGGGATTACTTGCCATAAAAGACTTTCCCCATGCGCTCAATATGATCTAATAAGGCGGGATTATCGATATGATGGATTAAAGATAAATCAATCTTATAAGGAAGCAATAAGTCATCTATATTGTTTTCAATTTCTAGAAGTTCACTAAGGGTCATGTCTGGAGCGTCCACTGTTAGATCGATATCAGAGCCCGTCTTGAAATTCCCTTTAGCGCGCGACCCATAGAGGATCACTTTTTTAATTTTAGGAAATTTTTTAAATAACAAGATTAATTGCTTTTGGGTAATATCGCTGAGTCCACATAATTCGTTAGGGATCACGGGAGAAAACTCTTCATTTTAATCGACAGTTGAATAAAAGATGAAACATAGAGCTGAGTGATATTGTTTGTTATTTGCTTGGCCGTATCTTCATTGTAGGTGTGAGATGTTAAGTTTCTACTTTTGATCATCTCCATCCACACTTCACCATCAGTGATTAAATTTTTTTGAAATGCTTCACGAGTCGTGTCTTTAGATCCAATTAATATTTGGCCACCATGATATTCAATATAGTCTTTTAAAACATTCCAAGCGAGTTCATGAGTAAACTCAAAAGCCTGAATTAATCCCTGCTTTTCAAGATCTGTAAGTGCTCTTTGTTTTGCAAGATCTGTAGCATGCTTTAATTGAAATAGAGCTTTTTCGAAGTGATTTAATCTTTGAATCCAGCGAATGTCTTTTTGATTTTTGTCATTCATGTGTGATCCACTTTTTGAAATTTTGGTGCCTCGGGCGAGACTCGAACTCGCACATCCTTAC
>JAGOVS010000065.1 GCA_018060625.1 Bacteriovorax sp.
GGTTACTAGAGACAAGACCCTTATTGAGAAGAAAATCAAAAAAGATACGTAGGGCCTGCACTCGACGGCGGCGTGAGTTGTCTGAAGAGTATTTTTTCTCTAGGTACTGGCCATAATTGGTAACGAGCGCCTGATCAAAATTGGCAACTTGCACACTCGCGTATTCACTATTGAGATAATAATTAAAACAATCCAGATCTGTTTTGTAATTTTTTAAAGTGTTCTGGCTTTTCCCTTGAGTGCGCAAGTTTGAGTAGAACTCCTGCTCTAAAGCATACAGCTCAGGAGAAGGTGTTGAACTCTTTAGTTCTGGAGTTGCAAGAGCATTGACAGGGATTGCGGGAGTTGTTTCAGGAGCAATTGTTGTGAGTGTGTTCATATGATCTTTTATTCTCTCTATTATATGGGAGGTGAGATGATACTGACCTAACCTTTCCCTTTTACGTGTGTTGTGAGAAGACTAATTTCAAAGCTTTAGGTGAGGGATAGTATCTTACTAAGTAAAATAGTACAACTTAAAAAGTCGCTCTTGATTAGCTTTACGAGGAGTGCTAAAAACGCGGATGCTATAACAATTTAATATTAGTGGGCCGGCCGGTGCAAGAGATGACCTTTAATTCGCCAAATCAGGCAAATGAATGCGATGAATTTTCAAGTATTCGTTTATGGCTTGATGCACTTTACTCACCAGCGTCACAAAAATCGTCCTTGTCTCATCTTGATTATTCACTATTGTCGCATTTTCATTCGTTGAAAAACTTAGAAGGCTCTATTGGGCATTCATTTAAAAGCAAAAATCTTTTAATTGAGGCCTTGGTGCAATCGACTTTTTGTTATGAGTTCAAAGAGCTCGCGCTTCGCTCTAACGAGCGCATGGAATTTTTAGGGGACTCCCTTGTCAATTTTATTGTGGGAAAAGTTCTCTATAAACGTTTTCCCAATGCTACAGAAGGGGAGCTCTCAAAGCTTCGGGGGGCCCTTGTTAATGAACAATCTCTAGCAAAATTAGCAAACAGTATTTCCCTTGGTGAGAATCTTCTGTTAGGTAAAGGGGAACATAAAAATAATGGACAAAGTAAAGAGTCACTATTGGCCGATGCATTTGAAGCCTTATGTGCGGCCATTTATCTTGATGCATTTGAGAATCTTGAGGTCCTTGAAGTCTGTATTCTCAAAGTCGTTGATCAATTTGAAAAAGTCAGTGGAAAATCCTTTTTTTCATTTGAGCATTTAGAACTTTTTGATAGTAAGACTCAACTTCAAGAAATATCGATGGCCCTTTTTCAACTTCATCCATCTTATAAATCAGTTGAAGAAAAAAATGGATTTATCGTTGAATTATGGATTGGCGAGAGAAAATTGGCAGAAGGTCACGGCATTTCTAAGAAAAAATTAGAGAAAGAATTAGCACGAATCGTGTTAGATGAAAAAAGATATCAATAATTGATAGATAAAAAGCAAGGAGACGAGAATGTTATTAGAAGACCAACACCCGCATAACAAGGCCATCATGGTTGCTGTTTTAGGGGCCCCAAACGTAGGGAAAAGTTCACTCATAAATGTCCTTTTAGGAACGGATCTTACAGTTGTCACTAGTAAACCACAAACAACGCGCAACAAGTTTCACTGTGTACTAACTGTTGATCGCACTGAAATTGTGATGGTTGATACTCCGGGTCTTCATAAGTCCAATCAGGAGTTTAATAAGAGATTAAATGAACAGGCCCGCGAAGGGACAGAAGGGGCCGACCTCAATCTTTTATTAATTGATATTGGCCGCGAGATCATGGGACAGTTCACAGAATTCAAAGAAAATATTGAGCAGGATTTAGGACCTACTTGGGTGGTGTTTACTAAATCAGATAAGGTTGAAAATGCTCAGGATCTTCCACTGGCAGAAGTCATTGAAAAGGCCCGAGAAATTTTGCCGAGAATCGAGAAGTATTTTCTAATCTCTAATAAAGAGGGGACGAATATACATGAGTTAACAGGGGCCATTTGTGATCGCGCAGAGCCTGGACCACATCTTTATCCAAATGGTGATATCTCTAACAAGAATCAGCGCTTTTTTGTGACGGAATATATTCGTGAACAGGCGTTTGAGCTTTTGAAAGACGAAGTTCCCTATGAAGTGGCCGTTGTGATTGATGAATATAAAGAAGTTAAGGGGAAAACTGACCCAGAGGTTTTCGAATCGCATATCTCGGCATCGATTTTAGTTAATCGGCCAAGTCAAAGAGCAATTGTCATTGGTTCAAGTGGATCGATGATTAAAGAAATAGGGATTCGCTCGAGAAAGAAAATTGAAATCATGACGGGAGGCCCAGTGCACTTAAACTTGCACGTAAAAGTATCTCCAAAATGGTTTAAGAATAATTTTGTCTTGGAGGAAATTGGTCTTCCAAGAGCACACGACTCGGCCAGAGTATGGCGCAAAAAATAAGAAAGTTAAGACAGAAAAAAAGGTAAGAATTTTATGGAACAAAATAATTATAAACGATCTATGGTTATCTCACTCATTGGGAGACCTAATGTTGGAAAGAGTACAATCTTTAATCGCCTTATGAAGAAGGCCCACAAGGCCATCACTTTTGATAAGCCTGGAGTTACGCGCGATCGCCATTACGGAATTGCTACATTTGCCGAATTAGCTCATAAGCCTAGTGCTGATGCCATCGTGGTTGATACAGGAGGATTCTATCCTCAGAAGATTGAAGAAAACGTTCCCAAGAAACGCGATCAAATCATGAATAAGTTTTTTAATATCATGACAGACCAAGCGAAAACGGCCATTCAGGAAAGTGATCTCATTTTATTTGTGGTTGATTCAAGAGAAGGAGTCCTTCCTTACGATCAGATGATTGCGGAATATATCAGAAAAGAGAGAAAACCTTTTTGGGTGCTGGTGAATAAGTACGACACTGATAAACAAGAAGGGGAAGAATTAGAGTTTTACTCTCTTGGGATCGGCGAAGAGGAGATGTTTAAACTCTCTGCAGAGCACGGTCTTGGACTTTTGGATTTAAAGACAAGATTGCATCAAGAGATATTGAAATTTGAAGGACAGCAACATAAAGATATTTCTTTGTTGCAGAAGGGAGTTACACCGAGAGAGAAGGTCGTCGCTCGACTGTCGTTGATAGGGGCCCCTAATGCTGGGAAATCAACGTTGCTTAATCTATTATTGGGATCAAAGAGAGCTCTGGTGAGTGATATACCGGGAACGACGGTCGATCCAATAGAAGGATTTTTTGATCTCTTTTTTGGTAAACAGGCAGCTGAGTTAGATGATGATGTCGTCTTTGCAAAAACGGATAATTTACTCTTTCAACAGTATGAAGAATTTCGTGCCAACAACCCAGAAGTTTATCAGTCTCTGTCTTTGAGTTATAACTTAGAAGAGGAAGGGACAAAGGGAGTGCCACTTTATGATGAAGAAGATTATCTAAGCAGTGAGACTCCTTTATTTGATGAAGAGACTGACGCGGACGACGATATTGATTTAGATCAGGTGCTTTCTGATGAAGAGCTAGCAAAATATGATAACGAAGTTTATGAGAATGTTTTCAGTTCAGATCTTGAGAGTGTCGCTTTTGATGATTTAGATTCCGAAGAGCAAGAGTTTGATGAAACGTCATTAGATGATGAGACTTCAGAAGACTTCAGAGCTGAGGTCGATGTTTTAGAAAAAACAAGTGGCTCCCAGTGGCGTTCTTTACATTTGGTTGATACGGCCGGGATTAGACGTCAGAAATCGGTTGAAGGATTCATTGAGCAGCAGTCTGTGTATCGCTCACTTCGCTGTATAACGGAGAGTGATATCGTGATTTTCATGATAGATGCCAGTATTGGGATTTCTCATCAAGACAGACGTCTTTTGGATATTGCTTTAGAGAAAGGAAAATCAGTTATTGTTTGTTTGAATAAGGTTGATCTTCTCAGAGAGAAACTAGTAGACGAAAAGGCAAAAAAAGAGTGGATTAAAGATTTGCGGGCCACAGTTCCTTGGCTTTATTACTGTGATCTTATTCCCATCTCGGCAAAATATGGCCGGCATATTGGGCAATTAAAAGAAGTGATTAAGAAGACGATTCTAATTCGCAATCGCAATATTGGAACAGGCGTGCTCAATCGCTATGTCTATCAGTTGGTGGAGAATCATCCTGTTGCCATAAAAAACTCTGGAGGGAAACGCTTTAAAGTGAAGTACGCATCGATGCTTAAATCAAGTCCTCCAACTTTTCTCTTTTTCACGAATCTCTCAAAGGGGATTCCGGATAATTATCAAAGTTATTTGAAAAATGGTTTGCGTAAAGAATTCAGTCTAGACAATACACCGATTCACCTTATTTTTAGAACGGGTGAGGACTTAACTAAACGCTTGGGTAAAAGGATGAAAGAGATTACGTAAGAGAGAAATCGTTATGGATAAATAGAAAAAAAAGAGAGGCCTGTGAAAATAGGCCTCTCTTTTTTTATTTAAATTTTAGATAACGTGGAGGGGATTCACTATTGTACCTATAACTTCTATCAAATGAGTAAAATTCGTAATATTTATGATAAAGATTTCAAGATGAAAAACTATTTAAAAAACATCTCCATTGTATTTCTGTTGGGTATAACATTCCAAGATCCTTTATTAGCAACGGATTTTTGTCATCAAAGGATTTCCCAGATCTTTAAAAAAAGCAGTGTAATGGATGTCTCTCGAACCGAGAAGTCACTGATGTACATAAGTACACCTCAGAGCAAAAGAGATATCATCAATACCATTTTAATAGCGAGAATGCGTCGACTGAATGTGACTGTTTTGGGGACTAATCACACTCATGGGGGGCATAATCGAAAAAGTGACATCAATGGTCTGCCTTCTGCTGTTCAGATTGATATGAGCAAAATGAATAAAATTTTAGGGATGGATATAAGTAAGAAACTAGTTGCGGTTGAGCCAGGAGTCACCTGGAAGGAGTTGGCGATTTATTTGAACAAGTTTGGACTGGCCGCTCGAACAGAGCAGTCTTCAAATATTTTTAGTATTGGTGGCAGCGTAGCAACGAATGTTCATGGGCGTGATGTGTATGGACCTCTTATAAACTCTATTGAATCGATTAAGTACATCGATGGAAATGGGTTTGAACATTTCGTGAGTCGCTCGAGGAATCATCAATTATTTAGGGCAATAGTTGGGGGCTATGGTGGATTTGGAGTGATGACAGAAGTTGTTTTAAGAGTTGAAAAAAACTTTATCTATGAGGCCCATAGTACTTTAGATATCCCCGTTGACCAGTATAAAGATTACTTAATTAAATTTGGGAAAAGGGCAAAACATGAAATGCATTACGGACGAGTCAATATTTCGGGTGAAAATGCTTTTGAGAAAGTAAGTTTTGTAGAATGGCGGCCAGTTTCGAGTGAAGTAACAGATCGTATGAATGAGGCCATTTTTCAGATGAAGAGTGAAGAGAAAAATCGTTTTGCCTCTTCGATGATAATGAACACTATGCGTTTTAAACCATCTTCGAATGCTGGAAAAAAGATTAAAGACTATCTTGATAAAATGTTTGGTTTACCAAAGACGGGTATGAGAATGTCTAAAAATAATATTCTCAATAACCCAGTTCAATTTTTATTTGATAATTTTTATAACAAATCCCAAAGCGTAGACATTCTTCAAGAATATTTTTTACCAGTTGAGGCAATGGATCTTTTTTTTAAAAAAATTAAACAAGTAAATGTAGACTATGACTTAAATTTACTAAATGTTACCATGCGCTTTATCCCCAAAATTGAGCGTGTTGATGATTCGCTCCTGACTCCATATTCCGCAAAACATGATCAGGTTGCCATTGTCCTTTATTATAATATTTCTGAAATAAACGGGAAGAACAATGGGGACCTTGTGGACTATAACGGTAGTGCTTGGACTCAGGAGTTGATTAGAGAGGCCCAGCTTCGTGGAGGAACATTTTATTTACCCTATCATCGATGGTGGTCAGAAGATCAAATTCAAACCCAATCAGCAAATGAAATCAAAGAATATTTTAAACTTAAAGATCAATACGATTCAAAAAATATGTTTGAATCAGATTTTTTAAAAGAACTTAGGAAAACAAACCACTGAGACCTTTATGATTTTTCCTTTAAATCTTTATACTTTTCTTAATCATCCGAAACACTATCTTTCGGATTTACAAAAAAAATATGGCGATCCCTTTCCCTTAAGTTTTCCAGGTGTGCCTACGATTTGGTTAACTGGTCAGTCTGAACTGGCGCGTGCAATATTTACGGCCCCTGTCGATAGTTTCATGGCCTCTGAAAATAATCCAGTAGGGGCACTTCTTGGTCCTTCAGGATTAATCATGCAAAGTGGGGGAGCTCATTTGGAAATGAGAAAGGAATTCACTCCCCATTTTTCCAAGAGAAACTTACTTCCAATGAATTCCTCTATTCAAGCAGCCTTTTTTGATTTTTATGACTCCTGTCCAGAGGAAGGATTCATGTCGTTGCAAGAATTTGCTTTCAAGACGACGTTGAAAACGATTTTAAAATTACTATTTCCGCACCTCTCTATTCTCGAGCTTCATGAAGCTGAAGTTTTGACAGAAGACTTTTTAAAAAATTATTCGGCCTCCTTTCTCTTTATTCCTCAATGGGTTCCGGGAACTTGGAAGAAGTTTAATCGAAAAAAGTTGGCGCTAGACGAACGTTTTTATGAGTTTTATCTTTCAGGTAAATTACTTAATTCGGTTGGTCCACTGGCCGTTTTAGAAAATAAAACGAAGAATCAAATTCTCGATCATATTCGAACCTTTATTGTCGCAGGACATGAAACCAGTGCCACTTCACTTACATGGGCCCTTTATTATCTACATGCTTTTCCACAGATAAAGGAGCGCCTTAAAGAGGAGTTGAGTATTCACTCCCAAGATTCTTTTATCGAAACTCTTTTTCAATCGAACTATTTAGACTGTATCGTAAATGAAGCTCTTCGCTTGGAGCCTCCAGTTCCTTTTGTGACGAGAAAAATCATTAATCGCAATTTTCAAATGGGTGAGCGCCTTTTTAAAGTGGGAGAAGAAATAGGTGTGAGTTTAACGCTCTTGCATCAACAGCCCCATATTTGGGAAGAGGCCCATCTTTTTAACCCAGACCGTTTTGAGAAAAGGCGCTTCTCTCCTTATGAATTTGCAGCTTTTGGCGGAGGAATTCGCAAGTGCATCGGGGCGGAGTTGTCACTTATGGAAATAAAAATTTTGCTTGCCCACTTCCTTAGTTCTTTTGACTGCCAGCTCCTCGAAGGAGTTGTTCCAATTTCTAAAGTGATGCAAATTACGGTTGGTCCAAGAAAAAAGATCATGGTCTATTTTAAAAAAAGATCTTGAATCCCTAGATTGGATAGAAAGACTAAGGCCATTATCAGAGACTTAGTGACTGATTTCAGTACAATTTGAACAATTTTTTAAACTAATGTGGCCAGATCCCAAGGCCCGTTTTATTCTACTGTCGATTTCTCAATCAAATATTCTGGAGGATTTTCAAGTGAAAAAACCATTTTCATTCTGCGTTTTAACGATTTCTGCAATGATGAGCACTCAGATTTTTGCCGCTAATAATGCTTCGCCTTTAGCACTTAAAAAAGAAAAAAAAGCAAAGTTTGTTAAGAATAAAGGAAGCAATCAGCTCCCGCAAAACACAGCATCTGAATCAACTATTTCTCTTACTCCAGAGAGACAAGTGTCAACAAATGGCACAAATCATTTAGGAGATCTGCAATACATGCCACGAACTGGTGAGATTAATGCATCAGTTGAGCTTTCAACAAGACCAGAAAGTGTGACAGCGAGTTTTAAGGGCAAAGATGCCATCACGGTAAAAGAGAGTAATTTTATTCAAGCCTATAAAGTGAATTACGGTATTAATGAAAAAATGGCCGCCGGAGTGACACTTGAGCACTTTATTAGTGGAAAGCGCGAAGCGGAAGTGGTTCAGCAAAAAAAGACCATCAATACTAAGGCCACTGGATTAGCTGATCCAACAATCAATGGAACTTATCGTTTGGGCACTCAAGCTATAAATAAAGTCAATACTGACCTCACACTCTCTGTATCACCTTCACTTATCAAAGCTGAAGAAGGAAGTGAAGATAAGAGTGGTTCACGTGGGCGCGGGGCCATGTTGGTGCAGGGACAAGTTGAAGTGGGGGCAAAGCTAGCTCGCGTTGATGTCAGCGCTAATGCAACGATTGGTATTGTTGGAGAAAGAGAAATTAAGGATATTAAGAGCGCTGAAAAATATAAAATTGATTCTGCTACAACTATTTCTTTAGGTGGAGCTGTGAGACATGAATTCACAGAGACCCTTGCTCTAAAAGGGGGATTAGGATTGACTTTTGTTCCAGAAGACAAAAGGACTCAGGCAGGAGAAACGTTTTATAAAATGGATAGCTTTACGCGTTTTAGCTTCATGGGAGAAGGGCAATACAGCATTGTTCCCGAGAAAGTGTTAGCTAAATTACAAGTGAAAATCAATACTGAAGGAAGCAGAACTCTGGCCTTAGGAGACACTAAGTTAGATGTTGATAACTCCAGTGGGCAAGTCTTTTTGCTGGGGACAGAGTTTCTTTTCTAAGAAGCGTTAAAAATAATTTTAAAAAAGGCCTTCGATGTATCGAAGGCCTTTTTTTTTGCATTAATTGACCGTAGATAGAAGACTCCATTTACTACTAGTAACCGAGTTAGCTAGTACGGTTAATCGTAAAAAACATAAGCAAAAGGCTCAAGTAAGAAGGTTCATTTTTTTCCTTAGAATGGCGATAAGCTCTGGGGAGTTTATTGGTTGAAATGAAATTTCTTTTAGTTTTTACTATTTATTTTTATTCAGTGGCCTTGGCAGGGGATTTTGCAGGATGGTTTGAATCCTTGGTTTCTGGGGTTGATTGCGCAAAATTATCAGAGCGCGATTTTACCCAGCTTACGCGTGATTGCGTGGTCTGTGCTCATGGAAAAATGAGTATTCTTGATTCCCATTCAACCAAAAATTATAGTGATATTTTAGAGCAGATGTATTTTGATCGTGAGGCACAAAGGCATGTGGCCAATTTAAGCTGCCAAATCAATCAGAGTAAGGGCATAAGTGGGAAAAGCGAAGAGCTTAAAATGGTGGCCAAAGACATTGTTTTAAAAATTCCAGTTTTAAAAGAACTTCTCGTAGGTCTTAAGAATGCGCGCATCCAACTCAATCAACAGGGAATTAAATTGAGAGAGGTTGGTGTCGTTTGTAACATTACTCGCGGAGAAGAGAGAAAAAGCTGCTTAATTAAATATAATTCTGAACTTCAAAAACAAGATGAAGATAAAAAAATGGTTGATCGATACAGCTCACTGATCGCCATGACAATGGCCAGTGTTTGGAATGGCCCGACACAGGCGATGCAAGATTTTTTAAAAGGGTTAATGGAAAGGCCAAACATACCGACGGTCAGCACCCTTATGTCCATATTGCCAAAAGTGAGTAGTGAAATTATTAATGAATTAAATGAGCAAAAAGGAAATATTGAAAATAGGTGTACTGTTAAGCTTTAGGGTAAATGTACTTCTTTTTCTCTTTCTGAAGATTTAAAACGAGATGTTGTTCTTCGCTCTATTGACTCAGGGCCTTTAAAAGAGGCCCTAGATAAAAAAGACGAATCTGCACAAAAACTTTTTTGCCAAGTGAATAATAAATATGTCCAGGGAGTAGATCGCATTGAAAACACCATGCTGATCGGAGGCCTGGCCTTTGGGGGGCTCGGAGGACTTTTACCTCGCATAGGGCTTATGATGAGAGGGGAGAAGCTTTTATCATTGAGACAAAAGACGATACAAGCTGGAAAGGCATCCAGCGTGGTAGGGCTTGGAAGTAGCATTGCCTTTGATGTAAATCTGATTCAAAAGCAATGTTTTAATAATAGTTATCTCTCGCTTTCTCAAGAAAGTTGTTTATTAGAAGAAAAGAAAATTTCAGAGAATGAAAAGTTGCTACGTGAATCGCGAAACTGCTTTTTGGCGGCGGCATTGGGCATTGCCCCCCCTGCTTTATTAGTGGCCAACCCTGCTTTGAAAGTTTTTGCAGAACAAGCGAAGAGTTACTTGAGTGTGGCAAAAGAAGTCGGAAGTTTGAATCCCAAAATTGTTTTGCCAGTGGAATTACAGAAAGAAGCTGGACGTATGAAAGGTCTTTTTGAAAGAGAGCAAATCGTTGCTTCAAGTTTAGAAGCGAAATCATTTATACAACAAAATCATATTGACGCTGTACCCGTTTCTCGCCGAATCGTGCCAGTTAATCCAGAAAGAGAAAAGCGCTGCTTAGAGAGAATAGAAAAACTCAAAGCAATAATAAAATTGAAAATGGATAAAATAAAAAAAGAATATGATCAAGGATTGATTAAATCAGATAAACAACTTGAAGAAGTTAAAAACAGAGAATTATCAAGAAATCTGTCTGATCTTTATTTAGAATATGAAAAATTAGAAAAAGCGCGCAATGGTTATTCCATTAGGGTAGATTCCCAACTGGCCAATAAAATTCGGACAAAAGATGATTTGAAAGTTTTTGTCGAAGAAAAATGGCGAGGAAATATCGATGTCTACCTTCTAAAATCAGCACCGATGGCGACGAAAAATCCTAGTTTATCTACGCCTTTTTTATTTCATCCCTTATTTGTTGATCGCTTTGAAAAGCTCAAAAAAATGGGTGTTGAGATTGTTTTAGATTCTCAGCTTGCTCGTGCGGCCAATTACAATCCTAAATCAAAGACTATAACGATAAACCCCTCCGCGGGTTTTGATTATCTTGAACATGAATACACTCATGCCCTCTTTGAACACTATGTCAGACCCAGGATTCTAACCACTTCTGGGGTATTCATTAAAGAAGAAATGAGGACCGGAGTAAATCTGAAAGAAGTTCTTACCCCAGAAGGTATGAAGGCCCTGGGGGAGAAAAAAGTGGCCTACCTTGAAGGGCTCATGAAAAAATATCATCACGCTTTAACACTTGATGAGTCGCTAGCAACTTATGCTCAACTTCAAAAAATTGGCCTGAGACCGGTTAGTTCAGAATTTTATCTCCCTAAGTGGTACGGGGCCAATTACAGAGTGGCCGAATTAAGGGAAAAAATGAAACATGGTCCACTGACTGCTGAAAATCATCGAGAATTGAGTTCCCAATTAATGGAATTATCTCTAAATTATAAGATGTACAGCTCTGTTTCCAAAGGAAAAGAACATTGGAATAAAAACTTAGAGGAGATTTCCTTGGCCTTTAAAAATGGCAATGCGGCACTGGCCTTGACTTTGGCGAATGGATTCATTGAGAAAATGGCACTTCCTGAAAAGACAGAGGCAAATCTTTTTATTAACGAGTCAGGGGAGATAATCAAAATATCTCGAGATCCAAAAAATGAGAATGAACGTTTTGACTATTTTCCAAAAAAAGGGGATGGGCCTTAAAGAAAATGGGCTCATGCTTTTGCTGTTTGCCTATCTTTTATGGAGGCAAGCCCCTTCAATAATCAATAATTTTAAAGCGAGCGCTGTCGTTCTTCAAAGTCAGCATTACGAGATCTATTCTGACCCAGAAAAAAGATCGATGATTGAGTTTCCAGCGAAAAATCAAAGGGCCTTAATTATTTTTTGGGCCTCCTGGTGCGGCCCTTGTAAAATTGAAATGCACAGACTTGAGGACTCCGTGAAAAATAAAAAGATAGCAGCAGGTAGAATTTTTGCCATCAATCCCTTTGAATCAAAAGACGAAATTAAAGCATTTTTAAAAAAGAATGCGCTTCCTTTTGTATTTATCGACGCACCTTATATCGCCCAAAAACTCAACGTGCAATCGACACCGACAACCGTTTTTTTGGAAAATAAGACTGTTGATTCCATGAGCTCAGGGATGAGTCTGGTAGGGATTTGGAGAGCAGAGTGGTTTCTTCGCGATGAAACTTTGAGAGACGGGCCTACCAATTAAAAACATAACTGACCATCGTACTATAAGCATTTCCCCCTAAATTCTCAAAGCCATATCCTCCGTCGTTAAGGGGAGCATATTTTTGAGAGTTTTTATCGGGAAAATTCACCGAGTGAGCTAAAAACTCTAGGCCAATATAGGACTCTTTGAGCTCCACGGGAAACTCCAGCCCAAATCCTAGTCCAAATCCGAGGCCCCCTCCAACATCGCGAGGTAATTCAGATTGATCTTCGTATTTAACTGTTTGGTACCAATACTCAAGGCGACCGATGAGATAAGGATTAGAATAAGTGATTGCCGTTCCTAGGTTGGCCGTTTCGATGTAATAGCGATAGGAGAAGAAAACTCTCAACATACTGACGTCGACAAATCCAGGTGGAGCATTTTTTCCATCTGAGGTTTTTGCATTAGGAAAACCTCGCACAGGGTCTTTGAGAAACATGGAATGCTTGGAGAACTCAATCCCAAGGCCCAGTGCCGTTTGAAAATCTTTAAAGAAAGTAAAACTCATTCCAAAGGAAGGGGGTTGGTTTTCATAGGCAATTCCTCGATTGCCATCGAAAGTCGTTAGACCCAAAGAAGCATTAAAAGAAAAAAAGCGGCCATAGCGATAAAAGCGCTCATCTTCTACAACTTTGGCATTTTCGACATCTTCGCTAAAGTCCGTAAAAATATCCCCGCCCACATTTAAATCGTCATCATCGGCGGCAAAGATGTCATTGGCCGCATCTTGGGCATAGAGAGTTTGAGGAATTGTTGTCCCAAGAAAAAGGATTGTAAAAAAGCAAAAAAATAATTTGTTCATAAGTAAAAATGAATTGCCGAGACAACAAAATTATTGCCTAAAGTCTGGAAAGCAAACTCTCTTTTTCTAAAAGCAGAGGCCCCAAACTCAAAACTAAAACCCAGAGAATTTAGACCTACAAAATGAAATTCACTGCCAAAGCTTAAATCAAACTGAAAACCAGAATATGTGGAAGTATTCATTTTATTACTCAAGAGAGCGCCCATGGTGGCAAAATAGAAATTCAACTGGGGCTCATCAAAGATATTGCGATAGAGCTTGAGACCAACGCCATAACCTCCATTGGTTTTATCACTTGAGAATCCAATAATGCTTCCTAGGGCAAAAGAGCGGTTTTTTTGCATTTTTATTGAAATCGCCGGAAAGTCATTTTTGAGTTGATTCGTCATTCCCACGCCCATACGACCTATTTTATCAAGCGCAAATGATGAGCTTGAGAGCGTAAAAAAGACAAAGAAAGCGGCCATAAGTGTTTTGACGTTTTTAAGCATGCAGATTCCTTCCTTGGGATGCGTCTAGTTAAATACCTTTTTAACCATTTAATCTCTTTTTTATTGTAACTAACCTCTCTATTTTTGACAACTTAACAAAGGCTTTTTAGAATGAGTTTTAAATTATTTTTTAAACCTTTTAACCAGAGTTCTATTATGTCTAACACAACAACCGCCCCAAATCGCAGCTTGAATCAAATTGTAGACGAGGGAGACCTCGGATCATTCGTTTCAAAAAATAAAAATGCCTTGATCGCTTTTATCGCAGGAATCGTGATTGTCGTGATTGGTTTTGGATTTTACTCATCTTTTGCTGACAAATCAAAAAAGGAATCCAACTCTAAAATTTATGCTTTTGAGAATGGAGTACTTAAAAACTTTAATGATCAAACGTCGCCAAAAATTTTGGTTGATGGGGTTAAAAATCTTCAAAAAGAAGTTGGCCATTACGCGGGACTTGTTCCCGTTGTTTTAAAGACCAGTGATCTTTTGATGGATAAGCAGCATTTAAATGAATCCCTGGAAGTACTCACGCTGGGAGCGGGGATTGCTAAAAATGAATACGCGCTCTATTTTATCTTGAGTCGCTTGGCCGTTGTCTATGAGGATTTGGGCCAGGATCAAAAGGCGATTGAAACCTTGGAGAAAATGAATGCAAAGTCTCTTAAGATTTTCGAAGGAAAAAATTATTTAGATCTTGGGCGATTGTATTTAAAACAAGGTAATAAAGAAAAAGCGAAAGCAAGCTTTAGTTACGTTGTAGAAAAAGTCAAAGATGAGAGTGAATTTGTAAAAATTGCAAAACTCTATCTAACAAAAATTTAGTATCTTTAAAATTTAATCTGGTAAAAACGAATGAAAAATTTTCTGAGTCTTTTGGTCACTTCTCTCATCTTTTGCTCATGTTCTGGACTCCATTCTTACCTCCCAATGGCAGAAGCTCCCAAAAAGGCAGTCTTTACTCCCATTTGGATTAAAGACATAGACCCAGCTTATGATTCAGGGAATTTGCCCATAGCTCTTCATTCACCACTCATACATGAGGGGATCGTGTATATTGGGCATAACGCTGGATCCATGCAAGCTTATGAACTGGAAAATGGTCGTTTAGTATGGAGTGAGTTCGATGGATCGACCTATCATGCCGCCCCTGTTGCTTACAAAGATCAAATTATCTACGGGACTGTCCAAGGGAGAGTCATTTCTCGCCACTATACCACGGGCAAAATCAAGTACAGTGTTGATTTAGGAGCTTCCATTGAAACCAAGGGAGTTGTTTACCAAGGAAGGGTTTTCTTTCAATTGAGAAATCATCAGGTTTTCTGTCTCGATATAGAAACGGGAAAAATCTTGTGGGGGTATAAACGTTCAGTTTCTTTTTTAACCACCCTTCAGCGGGCCTCTCTTCCAGTTATTTATAAAGATCGTGTTCTTGTAGGTCTTGCCGACGGGAACCTTGTGGCGCTTTCGCTCGATGAAGGAGTTCTTCTTTATGAATCTAAACTCACCACAGCTTCAAAATTTGTAGATGTTGATAATGCCGCCGTTGTTTTGAATGATAAACTTTATATAGGTGCAGTAAGTGCTCCTGTTTCAATTCTAGACCCTAACACTGGAAAACTTATTAAGAGGGGAGACTTCAATGTTTCGCGGGCCCCTTATATTGATCCAATTTTTAAAGGTGAGCAGCTTCTTTTTGGTACTCCGGCCGGAGAGTTGGTTTTAACTGATAAAAATCTCAACGTGATCACGAAGTCTAAGATCTCTTCAAGTCTAATTTCTTCGATGGCCTCTTATAAACAAGGATTGGCCGTCTCAACAACTGGGGGAGAGGTTTTATTTGTGGATTTAAAAACACTAAAAGTGACTGAGTCTCTTCATTTAGGCCATGCCTATTCAGCAGTCTTTGGTGAATTAGAAAGCAGGGACCAATATTTGTCAGTTCTCTCTTCTCGTAATCGCCTTTTTACTTTTCACTAACGTGATTCTTGGATGAATTTGAAGTATTGATTGGCCCAAGAGACATTGAGTCTACTCATGACTTCATGTGCATAGGGAGCTTTACTGTTTTCGGAGACAGAGGCCAGAGACCTGCCGGCATTTTTGGCAAATGAAGATTGGTCAATGGACGCCATGATCGCCATGTTTGAAAAAAGAGTTGTTTTTAAAAGTGTATTCATATTTTTTGTATCAGCTTCAAATTTATTATTTTTAATATGGGTAATAAGATTTTCATAAATATAATAATTATCACTGACTCCATATTCACAAAGCTCTCTTATCTCAGCATAAGTCTTGGCAAGGTGAATATCCAGGGCCTTGTGGACCATTTCATTAACATTAAAATCACTTATGGTGTCCTTTGAACTTCTTAAGACATCAATAACTTTTGGAGTGGTCTCGTCTTTTGAGAGGGGC
>JAGOVS010000216.1 GCA_018060625.1 Bacteriovorax sp.
GATGAAGCCTATGTGACGAAGTCCTTTTCTAATGGACCTTCATTAACTTTTGGTAAGAAAATAGTTTTAATTGGTGGACGTGAATACGATTATTTTAATTTTGATAGATACTCAGTATCGTCATTTTATGCGGCCACACCTGCAAATCAAGTTGGTCTAACGCTCTCTCATGAAATTGCAGGACAGACATTCACGGCCCAATACTTTAATGGAAATAAGAATAATGGAAGAGGCGCGTCTGTTAATAGTCAATCTAAGTTTGGTTACTCACTTGGAATGTCAGGAAGTTTATTGGACGGAATGATTAAGCCGATGATTGCTTATTCTGTAGTTCCTAAGACAAAAGGCGATAGTGTTAGTGACTCTTCAACTTCATTGATAGGATCATCTTCAGCGACACGTTCTAATTCAGGTGACGATGCTTATTTGGCAGCGGGAGTTCAAGTTAATTTAAATTCTGCTATTACTTTTGAACTTGATTACGATCTTTTAACTCAAAAAGATGCAGATCTTGTTGGGGCCGCTAAAAAAGATGCTAAGTTAAATTCAATGGTGGCCTTAGTTCGCTACAACAGCGAGCTGTATTCACCATTTGCTAAGCTTATATCTGAAACTAGAAAAACTGATTCTACTAAGACAGCTCAAAGAATGGCCTATGATTTAGGAGTTGAGTTTAAAGAATCAAAAGATGATGCCATTAGATACCATGTTGTTTACTCTGGTTCGACAGTAAAAACATCTATGGATTCAACGGAGCTAAAATCCTCACCTTCAATGATCATGGTTGGGTTGAAATTTGATGCTTCGATTTTAAAATAAAATTAGCGTTGATCGCTTAGAATCCAAATTCTAAGCGATCAACCATTAATTGAATTGATTCATTTCCATTAAATCGATTGAGTCCTAAAGTAAAATAAATTGAAAGGTCTTCTCTTTTTATACTTTGAGTAGAGTAAATATCTTCAGGTGCCGCGGTTTCATATTTACCCACATAATTAAAACTGATTCCTTTTAATTTCATTTTTTCTTTGGAAAGATTCCACCTGACATGGGCATCCTTCATAATGTCGAAAGAATCAAGCTTAACACCTTTGATTTTAAAAATTGGCTTTTCATTTCCCATTCCAAATGGTTCTAGTAAATCGAGATCGCGCATGAGTTGTGGATTAATTTCAGTAGCGTCTATCTCAAGATCATAAAATTCCATTCGTGTGCGCTCAATTGCAGGGATCGTCTTTAAGAGATTATTCATATTTTTAATAAATTCTTGGAGATTCTCTTTAGGCATAGAAAGTCCTGCTGCCGCCTTATGACCTCCGAATTTAATAAAAAGATGCTCATTTTTCTTGAGTAGACTAAAAATATCTAAACTCCCGGCACTTCGACAGGATGCTTTGATAATTCCTGGATGTTCAGAATCGGTAAAAATAATAGCTGGGGCCTTAAAAGTTTCAACCATCTTCGAAGCTACAATTCCAATTACGCCTTCATGCCATTCGGCCTTATAGACGATCGTGATAAGATGTTCTTGATCAAAATCAACATTTCTTCTTTCACGCAAAACTTGTTCTTTCGCTTCTTTAAAGACCTCATTTTGGATAAATTTTCTTTCCTGGTTACAACTAACCAAGTGATCGTAACATTCACGAGCTCTTTCCGAAGTTTGAGCGATTAAGAGTTCTAAGGCAATTTCGGGGTGATCTAAGCGTCCCTTAGAATTAATTAAAGGGCCGATATGAAAGGCAAGTTTTTCCGAAGGAATTGTTTTGGCCTTTAATTCATCTGCAGTAAAAAAAGTACGCAATCCAGGATATTGTGTTTCTTTAAGTTGCTTTAATCCATGTCGAACAAGTTTTAAATTGACTGGGCTCAGATGGGCCAAGTCACAAATAGTTCCAATGGCCACAAATTGTAAAAGTGGATAGAGTGTGGGGATGACTTTTCCACTGGCCATGAGATCGCTTCGCACTTGAACGGCCAAGGCGAAAGCAACGGCAACTCCTGCAAGAGATTTAAGTTCACTGGAAAAATCCTCATCGCGACGATTTGGATTTATAACAGCAAAAGCATCTGGCATTGTCGTACGGGCATCTTTATGGTGATCAGTAATAATGAGATCGAGACCTTTTTCTTTAGCACTGTCTGCGGCTTCGTTGTTTGTGATGCCGCAATCAACAGTAATTAAAACTTTGACGTTTTTTTGAATGGCCTCATCGATAGACGAGAGATGCAGCCCATATCCTTCAATGAATCGAGAGGGTTGAACAATATCAATTTCGACATTGAGCATTTTAAAGAAGTGATAAAGAAGAGCGCAGGAAGTCGTTCCATCAACATCGTAATCCCCATAGACACCAATTTTTTCATTATTTTCTATTGCGGTTATGATTCGCTTAGAGGCGACATCAAGATCGAGTAATGAAGTTAGACTTGGGATTGATTTTAAGTCCCAAGATAAAAAATTTTCAATTTGTTTTTTATCAAAGCCTTTTTTTTCAAATAGCCTTTGAATGATGGGATGAAGTTCTTGCATACACATTCATACCACTTTCTGTATGAATAGGCACTGATTACCAAAGAACTGTAAGACCTTTTATGAGTTCTTCCTCATGAAGTTCGTAACTATATGCAAAAAGCTGCTCATAATCTTTCTGGGAAGTGGAGTGAACCTTTGAGAAATAGTTGACAGGAAGAAAGGATTTTTTACATTTTCCACATTTTTGGATTTCCTGGGAGGACTCCATGATGTGGCCACACATATGACATTTCTTAATGAGCTGCTTGGCCCCTAGTTCTTTATTCATCAATTCTAACTTCATGATATATCCTATGTTCATTGAAGTAGCGTCCATTGCTTAGTGATAGATAGTCAATCCCTGATCCATCTAACTTATTGAGCTTTTCGAACAAATAAAAAAAAAAATGAGGAAAAAGGAATTTTTTTCCGCTTTTTTTAGGCGACTTTAGCGCTCGGAAATAAAAAAAGCATCCATTGTGGATGCTTTTTTGAGGGGCGTTTTTATTTTTATTAAATTTGAATTGTTCCACTATTAACTTTTTGATTGAAATCAAATCCTTTGCGGGCCGGTTGGATGCCCCCAAACGATGATCCATATTCCGGAAGTGGTTGACGAATTAAGGAAAATTCATTTTCAAAAGGATTTAGATAATTTTGTGGAGATGAGTATTGCGCTTGATAGGCGGGGATTCCCACATTCCATTCCCCCAAATCCATTTGGTCATTAAATGAAGGTATTCCTCTCATGGAAAAACGCTGTGAGAAATTCATTGAGTGTCGATTACTTAATGGAGCAAAGGCATTTTGAGATTGATTGAGCAACCCAAAGATGAGCATTTGGCTTTGCATTTGATTTTCCATTTGAGCACTAAAGAGTGAAGTCATTTGTGACATCAAAGAAATAAGTTCTCCAGCTTCAACTTCCTTTTTCTCTTTTTTAGGCACTGTTGGATTTATTTTATCTTTTAGTTCGAGATTCTCTTTTTTCAGGTCAGCAAGTTGTTTTAAGATAGCCTCTTTGTCTTCTAAATGTTTTTGAGCTTCTTTTTTTAGTTTTTCACCTTCTGACTCATTTGTGCATAATTTTTCAGGATCAAGCTTATCTGCAGAACTTTTATCATCTTTAAACAAGGAAATCTCACCAGCATTGGCCGGGGCCCTGTTATTGAAAGAAGAAGTATTGGATTTGTAATGAGTTGGTGACAAGAACTGAAACATTGCGAATGAAGCTAAAAATCCATAATAAAACATTTTGTTTGTTTTCATAATAATTCCCCTTGGAAGTCTTTGAGGATCTTTAATACAAGAGGTGTGCCAGATTTATGAGGTTTGATTTTGTTGAGAAATAGAAAAATATAGCAAAGAGATTGTTTAAACTTTCGACAGATAAAATTTATCTGCCGAAAGTTTAAACAATTTAATGTCTCTTTATCCGCGAATTGATTCATTGAAAATGACACCGAAATTGGGTGTTCAATTATGATTTTGAACCCCGATGTTTCATAATTAAGTTACCAAAAATTTCTTAATTTAAAATGACTTGGAGGTCATTCATGAAAATC
>JAGOVS010000217.1 GCA_018060625.1 Bacteriovorax sp.
GTTTTTTACTATTTGCCCTCACGCCCTTTAATTCTTTGGCCATTGTTGAAAATGAAATACTAATGATTAATTCTTCATAGAATCAATTTTTGCTTCGGTTTAGAGAAAAGTCGTAGTCGTCAAAACTTTAGGCCATAATCTGACTGTTGTCATGAAGATGAGGATTCTTAGGAGGCAACTTTTACTCTTTCTTCTTAGAAGAAGTAGGAACCGAATTGCCCGTCACCGCCGTTGAGACAGTTGACTTCTCAGGTTTATGGCAAGGTATAGCCCAATCGTCTTCATCTGACTCTTCTTGGAATTTTTTTCTATCTTCACACTCTAAATAACACACTTTCTACTGCTCTAGTGAGAGGAGATCAAATCCTTATGAATGACATGATAGGGATTGTACTTGCACTTGGCATACGATTTCTTATCCTGAAATTTACACTTGTCAAGGTGATTGAGAAAGCGATCATAGGGCATTACATGTGATGGATCGAAGGGGCAC
Organism: Bacteriovorax sp.; assembly: GCA_018060625.1. Lineage (GTDB taxonomy): Bacteria > Bdellovibrionota > Bacteriovoracia > Bacteriovoracales > Bacteriovoracaceae > Bacteriovorax. Next base: position 494 of record JAGOVS010000217.1, read on the forward strand.
TTCATGGTCCTTCCCTGTATTTCACTCATTTAGAATAGTTTATTTTTTATAAATGGTATTTCTCGCTATTATACTTAATTGAAAGAAAAGGGTCGATGTTTTAGCTTCATTAACGGATTGATAAAGACAGACGCTTTCAATGGACAGCTGAATATATTAAACTCTTCATTTCCAAAATAGTTTTCTTGTGATATGATTGTCTCCAATTTTAGATCTGTTTGTTTAAATAAGCTTTTGAATCTATAATGGGCGCTTTTAAAAGTTAGTAAAATGTCTCTCATTGTATGAGGAGCTGAATGACCTTTTATGAAAAACTATTATCAGTTGACTGTGTTTGTATTGAAATGAATAAAATGTAATCTCTTATTGATTGAAGTTTATGACATTGCTGATTTTTTGAATTTCTTTTTGAGAACTACAGATAATTTTCAGCGAAACAGTCTCAATAAAATTCAAGGTAAAAAAAAAATAAAAATTTAGAGTTTGAGCCCAACCACTCCAACAAAAAGGAATCAACACTCCTTCAATGACTGAAAAAAATAATTGTACCCTTTTTTAACGTTCCTTCCACAGAAAAACAGATCAAAGCAAATATAGTTTTAAGTATTATTCTATCATTATTGAACATCACCGTTTCACAGTTCGCAATGCTCAAGGCCACGAATCAATCTTCGGCACTCGTCACGGCAGGTTCTCACATTCTTACGCATTTGTTGAACCATATCATTCTCGGCCTTCACCACCAATTTTAAAGTATCACTCAGCAACTATAAGTGAAAATCGGTCTCGATGTGATTGTCCTTCTTCATCAACGTTCTCCTTCCCTTGATGGTGGAAAATAAACTGTTTTTGGTAAGTTTTGAATTCGCCATGAACTTGGAGGGGCGACTGGAGTTGGTGCGTAGGCTACCTTCGAGGGAGTTAAGGGGGTACATAAGGCCCTGATCCTTCCCTTTTTAAGGAATTTCTATAAAGGAGAACAAATCCTTGGTATGAGGGACGATAATCCTGCACATCGCAATGAATTAATGAATATAATTACAATCGAAAAGTTATGACTTAAAAGCGGTCAGACCATCTTTCAAAAATCAGTTCCGAGTAAATAAAAGATTGCTAAGCTTTTCTTATTTACTGCGATTTACCGCTTATTAGATTAATTTTTAAAACAGCAAGCGTTTGAAAAAGATAAGTGTCAGGCTGGCTTCATATGAGTCAAATCCAAATCTTATTTGATTAATACTCTTTTAGACGAATTGCATTATTTTCCAATATTATAAAGAAGAAAATGAGCGAAGCTACAACCATAATCGAACAAAAACGCAGTAAAAGCACTAAAATCAAAAGAAGATTCATCAAGCAAGTACTTAGGGAGAAAGAAAATGGGTTCGTTCTTGACTGCCTCAACGGAGAAAAGACCAAACTCAAATCATACAACTCCATCAACGATAAATATCTCAATTACTTTGTCATTAGAGTACATCCTAATCGCAACCCCTCCAAAAAATCACTCACCCAACTCTCCACTATCACTCGCATGGAGGTCAACTAAAAAGCGAATCACAATAAGTTCCAAGAGATGATCCTGCGATAAAAGGCAAAAATAAGTTCTTGTTCTCAGCGTGCCTCTAAAAATCAAAGCTCAACTGAATAAAAATCATCATAAAGATCATCGAATAAAGGAGAAGGGTCTAAAGGCCACAGAGAACTTCTATAGGAAATAAAAAACTCTATCAAATATAAGGCAAGACAGTAGACTATCAAAGAACAGACTGTAGAAGAAGAAAAGGGAGAAAACTGAAATGATTAGAGTTCACTTATAGCTGTATATATCACAAATGGGAGTCCCTTCTGACTTGTTTTATAGTAAAAGCTCGTTTGTAGACATTTTTTCTGGAGCAGCTGATGTACTCCTATTCAATCAGGTTGCTCTCATTCATATCTTGAGTCTACCTCAAGCGAATAGACAACTATTCTGCCGATTTTTAATGCACCATTTTCTTCAAGCACACTCCCATTGTCTGGGTACGTTGTTCACTCAAATTGAAGTGTTACTGAGTAAAGATATAAATACGTATCTTTTGAAGTTAGCCCTCAAAGATTAACAGAGAACTTGCAATTTTTCATTGGGACTACTACTCTTCGAATAGGCTGAATGATTCACTTCAGCGAGCATTCTATCAATCCATGTTCCAATTTAATCCATCAGTAATTTGTTCTGATTTGTCTCCTGAGTTAGTTTCTCCTTAACTGCAGCCGTTTCTTCATTTTTAACCATCCCAGAATCATCCTCAAGTAAATTAGCATGACTCAACTGTTTTACTTTCCAAATCAGCTCTGTCTTCTTTTTTCTTAACTCTTACACATATCGCTCGTTTTCAGAAATCGTCTCCAGTAAATTCTCAGAAATTTGTTCATAGGAAAAAAATTTGTTAGTCAGATGCTGAGGCTAACTCACACCCTGAATAAAGGTAAAATTACTGTTTTGATCTTGACTAGATGGAAAGCACTCTGAATATCAGAGTATCGCTTAATCAAGGTGCTAACTTTTCCCTAAAGAAGACTGTCTGCCACCTTGTGAGCAAGAATGATCTCCCTCATGTGAATGTTTTTTTAATCAAGAGTATCGTTAAGCTCAATGCTCTGCAATTCATAAGTTCTTTCTTTTCTCTCATGAATAAATCTATCCCTTTCTCTAACGTCACTGATCTTTCCTGAAAAATCTTCAAATTTTTTCTCTCTGACTTCTTTGTTCTTGGAGTAAAGATCTTTGCAATCTTGCAAAGAGGCATTTAATTTGTGAAGTTTTTCTTATTCATGAATGAGATTTTAGTCAAGTAGCTTCACCTACTTTATTCGGGTTTTAAGCTACTCATCTTTGATCCTTCCATATAACTTGTAGAAAATTTGGTCTTTTTTCATACGAACGATTATGTTTTACAATGTTTTCGTCTGCATCTTCGCCTCTTCCTCTTGGGTGCGTACCTTACTCGTCTCGGTCTATTTCTTTTCAATCTGCACCTACAACTCCTTTCGCTTGTCGCAAAAGACTAGATTTTTCTGTCGCATGAAATCAATTTCTCTCTTTTTCAATCTCATCGTATTAAGTTCCTTACGACTTAATTTGCTCATTTCATCGTAGTCCTTACGGATCGAGCTTAAGTATTTAGAAACAATAGCAGTTTCATCGAGTTTACAAGCCGAGCGTACTTTTGTGAGATGACTCTCATAAAACAAATTCTATTTGGAATTGTCCAAGGCGTAAGTTTTAGTAGCAGGGTTACAGTTTTGCTGGCAACTTAACTTGCTCTCAGGACTCAGTACTCGACTCAGTCTTTTGAACCTCGGTTCTGATGTTTTTAAGGCTCTTTGAGGTACGGGTTGGAATATTTATTGGAACATAATTTTAGAATAACACTCTTTAGAAAAAATAATAGTTTTTCATATACTTTACCTTTCAAAGCTTTCCTCTTTTCAATTCTACCCTATTCCCAATTCATTTCTGTATAATAAATGATCTATATTTCTTTCATTTCTTTCATTCCGAATTTGTTAATAAAAGCAGGGGTTGGGGTTGGGG
>JAGOVS010000218.1 GCA_018060625.1 Bacteriovorax sp.
CAAAATAGCCTAGCTTATTGAGACTTGTAGCAATACGCTCTACTTTATCTCTTGATAAGCAGTAAACAATCCCTGTCTCATTGACGTGATTTTTTTTAATGAAATCATCAAGCTGCTTGAGCTCATCTGTTCTCTCAAGGATCATATAATTGATATTCGGTCGATCAAAAGAAGAAACAAATACATTTGGTTGCTTCAAATGTAGCTGTTTGGAAATATCTAAACGTGTTTTGGCATCGGCCGTTGCTGTCAAAGCAATGACTGGAACTTCTGGGAACATGAGTTTCAATTCCCCTAAGCGCATATAATCTTTTCTAAATTCATGCCCCCACTGAGAGACACAGTGAGCTTCATCAATAGCGATTAATGAAATGGTGACCTGTTCAAAAAACTCTTTAAGCCCAGAATTTAAAATTCCTTCAGGAGAGACATAAACAATCTTGACCTCTTTAGCGAGGATTTGGGCCTTCGTTTTTTGGAGCTCTTTATAAGTAAGCGTTGAGTTGAGAAAAACAGATTTGACTCCATATTCTTTTAAATTCATCACTTGGTCTTGCATTAATGAAATAAGAGGAGAAATGACGAGAGTTACTCCTTCAAAATAAAGCGCGGGGATTTGATAACAAAGAGACTTCCCCCCCCCTGTTGGCATAATGGCCAAGGTATCAGTACCATCTAAAACTGAATTGATAATGGCCAACTGTTCAAAACGAAATGACGAATATCCAAATGTTTCTTTTAGGATGTGGTGTAGTTTTTCTTGTCTCATAACTTTTTATGTCTCTTTCAATCAAGGGCCATTGCCTCTCATACTTATACCTAAGATTTTATAACACTTCTAGGGGCAACGACTTCATCTTTTTATCTGTCACACTTAAAAAGTACTAGGCATCTTCTCCTAAGATTAATAAGCTATTGGCATTATGAGTATAGTTATCGAAACCACAGATCTAACACGCGAGTATAAAACCTACCAAAAGCCAGAGGGAGTCATCAACTCACTTAAAGGAATTTGGAAACGTGAATATCAATCAAAAGTGGCCTTAGACAAAACAACCCTAAAAATTGAATCAGGTAAAATCATAGGCCTCGTTGGTGCTAATGGAGCTGGAAAAACAACCCTCCTTAAAATTCTCTCAGGACTAGTGACCCCAACCAGTGGCGACGCCAGAGTTCTCGGCCATAGGCCCTGGGAGAGACACTATGATTTCTTACGCCAAATGAGCATTCTTCTGGGTCAAAAAAATCAATTGTGGTGGGATATCTCTCCAGTAGACTCATACGCACTTTTGGCAAAAATTTATGATCTCGATAAGACGACTGCCAGAAAGAGAGTGCAAGAGCTCTCTGAAATGCTTCAATGCTCTCATGTTCTCACCACTCAACTTCGTCGCCTTTCTCTTGGAGAAAGAATGAAGATGGAAATTATTGGGGCGCTTTTACACGACCCCAAAATCCTTTTTTTAGACGAGCCTACCATTGGTCTGGATATTGTCGCCCAAGAAAATATAAGAAACTTTCTGGCCAATTATGTAAAAGAGAAAGAACCCACGGTTATTCTCACTAGCCACTATATGGATGACATTGCCACTCTTGCTGATCGCCTACTTCTCATAAGCAAAGGCCATATCGTTTATCAAGGGACAGTCGAAGAATTTGTCAGCAATAGCAATAGTGATTTAGCTCAAGATGAAAAGGTAGATTTTGAAGAAGTCATTCGCCGTTTTTTGGAAACGGAATCTCGCATTCGCTAACCTCGCGATCGTCAGTAATTTAGAGTATCGTCTAAATTATTTTGTCGACGTGATCGTTCAGCCTCTCATGACAACGGGAATAGAAATTCTCTTGTGGGTTGCTGTCTTTCAAGGGGCCAATTCAACAACGATAAATGGTCTAGGTAGAGAATATTATTTAAGTTACGCATTATGGGCAGCATTCTTTGGCCGTATTGCCACAAGTTGGATGTATGAATTCCGAATGATCGAAGAAATTAGCTCGGGCTCCGTCAATAGCTTAATCGTGCGTCCCTTGGGTTTTTATGAATATTATCTTTCCCAATTGCTAGGTTACAAGTTTATCACAACGGCCTTCTCCTTATTTATTCCTATTCTTGCTGCAAGTTATTTTAATTTGCCCACTATCTATTCTCGTATTCCGCTGGCAACGCTATTGTGTTTTTATTATTTAATCTTAGTTCACACCATTAGCTTTATTGTCTCCTCTCTTGCTTTTCACTTAACCAAGATTTCCTCATTTACCGTGGCCAAAAATCTCTTGTTCTGGATCTTAAGCGGTGAACTTTTTCCTCTCGACCTCATCCCTGAACCTTGGCGCTCTAGAATTATGACACTTCCTTTTGCTAGCGGTGTTTTTCTTCCGGTTGGCTACATCACAAATCGTCTTGGAGACACTGAAATGCTCAATGGTTTTTATTCCGTGACCATTTCCCTAATTGTTCTCAATCTTTTAGGAGCATGGTTGTGGAAAAAAGGTCTCAATAGCTATACAGGAACGGGAGCTTAATGATGGCCGTATTAAAAAAGTACTGCTTACTTTATTTAGCAATGTTCAAAGCAAGTTTTATTGCCGATCTTGAATATAGGGCCAATTTTTTCACTAGAATTTTAACTGACATTTTTTGGTATATCGCCCAAATTGTAACATTCGAAGTTCTCTATCAACACACTGAAAAAATCGGCGAATGGAACGTTTATCAGATGAGGGTTTTTCTGGGCCTTCTTTTTGTTATCGATGCTCTTCATATGATTATCTTTCATGAGAATTTAGAAAGCATGTCTGAAAAAGTTCGCAAAGGTGATCTTGATCTTCTTCTTGCCAAGCCTATTAATTCCCAGTTCATGATTTCCCTTCAAAAATCCAATACGGCCATTATTGGCAATTTAGTCCTTGCTCTCTCTTGGCTTTTTTATAGCCTGCACACCCTTGGTGATTTTAATTATTTTCGATTACTCTGGTTAATTTTTCTTATCCCTTGCAGCTTAGTCATTATCTATTCAATGCGCTTTATTTTTGCGGCCAGTGCTGTAATGTTCACTCGCTCGGAAAATTTACAATTTCTTTGGTGGCAATTTTATAAAATAGGAATGCGTCCCGACTCAATGTATATTCCTTGGTTCAAATGGATTATTCTCACTGTTCTTCCTGTTGGAGTCATGATTAGCTTCCCAGCAAAAGCTCTGCTCAACCCCCCAGAAATGGTGACATTTTTATGGCCTTTGTGTCTCGTTCCCCTACTCCTTTACTCTACTAATCGCTTTTGGAAATTTGCTCTCAAATTTTATTCAAGTGCAAGCTCTTAAGAAATTACTGGGGTTTACTCTAGCGATTTCCGCTTACTGGACCTTTGGGTTTATCTGACTTGGCCGGAACTTTAAACTCATGTGGACTGCGAGTGGCCCCATATTCCCTACGAAACATTCTTTTAATCGATGTATCACTCTGAGCAGTCTTTCGAAAAGTATCGGCAATTTGCAATTGATCTGCACAACGCACACAAATCCACTCTGCTTCTGTTGTTGGGTTTCTGTGCTTATAGAGCTCAACATCTGGGCGAACTTGTTCACAAGCTTCACAAAAATTGCGTTGCTCTTGGTGAACGACAACTTCTGTCACTTTACTTTTTGAAAGCTTTTCTCTTTGATTGGCAGCAGAGGGCTTCGCCGTTTCTTTGATTCCTGCTTTAAGTAATGCGTCTTTTAAAGTTCCCATGATTTCTTCTCACTCCTCGCTCGTTTGATAACTAAAAATAGAGTAGCAGAAATCTTTCATTCTAAAAAGGGTCTTTTCGATAGTGCCAGAGATTCTCTTTGATAAACGCTGGGGCAAAAAGCGCGAGAAAGCTGGCGACTCTCCTTATCCTTGCAAAACTTTTCATCCCCCAAGGATAATGACTAAGCAGGACACTTTGATCAAGAATGTCAAAAAGGTAATCAAAAATGAGGGCCAAAAGAAAGAGGATATCCAAAATGCCAAAATAAGGAATCCAGTCTGGAATAAAAAGTAGACGAATCAAAAGAATGGCCAAAAGAATTTTTAA
>JAGOVS010000066.1 GCA_018060625.1 Bacteriovorax sp.
ACCTTCTTAATATATGAAATGGTCGTGGATGTATTTTACGGTGTCTCGGACATTTTTCTCTGGGGTGTGTTGGAGGACTCCGTGGCCAAGACCACAAATCCAACGATCTAGAGGAAGATTCGTATCAGCAAGTGTATTCCAAAATTGGGCCAATTTTTTTTCTAGAATAGGCCAGTCGTAGTGAAGATAACTTGGATCAATATTTCCTTGAATCATATAATCTTGCCCAAGGGATTTAAGGGCCTCTTTTAGCGACATTCTCCAATCAATTCCTAAAACATCTATGTTTTTGTCTTCAATGGCCTGTAAATAATTAAGGTGTGTGAGTTTTGAATAATACACAATCTTAGTTTGAGGATGAATTTTTTTAAACTCCGCTGAAAGAGTTCGCAAGACAGGGATAATAAATTCTTTAAAATCAGGAAGAGTGAGTTCTCCAACGGCCGTATCAAATAAACAAATCGCATTGGCCCCACCTTCGGCCTGAAGTGACATTTCACTTAAGAGTTCAGGAAGTAAAAGATCCAAAAATCCTTGAAAACGTCCATCGTAAAAACCTAATTTTGAACTGGTCAGATTTCCAGAATGTGAGCCTTCCACAGCGTATGTATATAGAGTAAAGGGAGCTCCCACAAAGCCCAAAAGGGTTTTACTAGGGCAAAGCTTCGCACGGATGAGTGATGTTGCTTCTTTTTGAAAGTGATAAAATTCTTTGGATGACGTTGTGATTTTACATTTTTTTAAATCACTTGGTTTTTCAATTCTAAAATCAAGTGTAGGAGGACCTGATTTATAAGAAAGCCCAAGACCTAATTGCTCGAGAGGAAAAAGCAAATCTGAAAATAAAATGGCCGCATCAAAATTAAAATCGGCAATGGGCCCCATGGTGATTTCACAGGCCATTGAAGGATTCTTACACATGGTCATGAAGTCGGAATCTTTTTTAATTCCTTGATAATGAGAGTGGTAGCGACCAGCTTGTCGCATAAACCAAACGGGAACTTGAGTTTTATGATTAGAGTTTATTATTCGGTCGTTAAAAAGTCCCATGTCGATTCCTTATGCTTAATTAATTATTAATTTATAACCTATACTTCTTATACTTTGAATTTCAATTGCATGATGAGAATCGCTTTCACACCATTTGCGCAGCTTTACGATATAATTGTCTACGGTGCGATTGGAAGGAAATTTATCTTCTCCCCAAATTTTTTCGATTATTTCTTCACGATTAATGGCCTCATTTTTTTTCTTGTAGAGCAATTCAAGTATCGCGCATTCTTTTTGTGAAAGTGCAATGATGTTACCACTAGCATCCAGCACCTCATAGCGGCGAAACCAAATCTTTAGAGGTCCATGAGTGATCTCTTCGGGGAGAGCATCAATTTCTGTTTTGGTTTTAAGGATGCGATCAAGTCTTAAGATCAGCTCTTTTAAGGCAAAAGGCTTAGTGATGTAATCTTCAGCTCCAATCTCAAAGGCTTCCACTTTTATTTCAGGATCATTGAGTGCAGATAAAAAAAGGAGGACGAAGTCTTTTCGTATGGCCCTAAATTCTTGGGCCAACTTTAACCCATTTGTATCAGGCAGACCAATATCCATTAAGATAAGACTAGGGTTGTGTTTGGTAAAGAGGAGAGAAGCTTCCTTGCCATTTTTGGCCCAGACGCATTGATGACCTAGTCCACTTAAATATTCTTCAAGAGTGCTTCCTAAGTTTTTTTCATCTTCAACAATTAAAATATTAAGCATGACCTTCCTCACTTGCTTGAAAGGTTAGATTAAAGATTAATGTCTTTTCGCCTGTTATATTAAGTTCTCCATCCATTTTCTCTAGAAGTTTACTCGTTAGGTAGAGTCCAATCCCTGAGCCTTTAGTGGAGTTAAATTTATAAAAGAGAGTTCCTAATTTATTTTTATCTCCTAAAAATTCCCCAAAATCTTGATAGATGAGAGAAACCTTGTTTTGTTCTTCATGAATGGTGATTTTAACCGTCTGTGATATTGTATGATTGCGTGTATTTTCTAACAAGTTTTTAAAAATGAGCTCTAGAGCAAACTCATCTGCAATGATTGAGACGTCAGAGTTTTCACTCTCAATGTCTAGAACGAGCCCAGTACCTAGTTTTTTTGAACAATTCTTTAGAAAGGGAATAAGTTTTAAAGTCGTAAGATTCAATTCTCCACCTCGCTCAAGGCGAGAGAGTTGCAGGATCTTATCCATTTGGGTTTCTAATTTTCCCGTATCTTCTATGAGCCTTCCTGAAAGTTTGATTAAACTTTTATCATTTTTAGAAGCTAATATTTCATCGATGACTTCGGCCTGCAAACGAATGCTGGCCAGAGGTGTTTTTAATTCATGCGTGAGTGACGCAAAAAAAGCTTGAAGAGATTTCGTTTTCCTTTGATCTTTTAAATAAAGTATTAATAAGCTGGTCGATAATAAAATGAGTAGAATGAGAAAACTTCCACCTTCCCAAATGATCATTTTGGTAACTTTAAATCGATCAGTATGGATGAGGATGTCTTCAAAGTTGATGAGTAGAAAAATCCACCAGCCTCCAATGAGAAAAAGCACCACGGCCCACAAGATTGAGAGAGAAAAAAGCAGGTGAGAAGAATGTTCAAATGGATTTTTTATTTTCATTATTAATGATAACTATTGAATCCGATGCTCTAATCTATGTTCCATGTCGCGAATGACCTCATCAGTATGGGCCGCACTGACAAAGCCCACTTCATAAGCATTAGGGGCCAAGTAGATCCCGCGATCCAATAGAACTTCGAAAAGTTTATTAAAGTTTTCTGTTAAATTGGCCGGTATGTCTGAGAGTTTAGTGACTTTCTCTTTGGGGACAATCCAAAAAAGGGATGAGAAATGCACTACTTTAAAAAGCGCAAATTGCCCATGATTAAAGTGTTGCATCCAACTGGTCAGAAGGTTCACTATTTTTTGAGTTTGGGCCTCTATAAACTGATAAGTTTCAGGTGTCATTTCTTGTAGAGTAGTGAGTCCTCCGACCATTGCGAGAGGATTGGCCGACAATGTTCCCGCTTGATAAACTTTTCCGATAGGAGCTAAGTGTTCCATGATAAATTGAGACGCACCAATGGCCCCAACAGGAAGGCCTCCTCCGATAATTTTACCAAGTGTAACGATGTCAGGTTTGATTTTGGTATATTCACTCATTCCACCGAAGGCCACACGGAAGCCAGAAATGACTTCATCAAAAATAAGCAGGGCCTTGTTTTGGTCACACAATTTTCGCAAAAATGCTAAAAATTCAATGGGCTGTATAAGTAAACCATTATTGGCCGGAAGGGGCTCAATGATAATGGCCGCAATTTGATCTTTATGATCGAGAAAACATTGCTTCAATCCTTCAGTATCACCTAATTCTAAAATGAGCGTGTCGTGGGCCACTCCTTCTGGAACTCCGGCCGATGAAGCTTCAGCTTCGCCCGCAAGACCAGATCCTGCTTTAATAAGCATCGAATCGACATGTCCGTGATAACAGCCATTAAATTTAATGATTTTATTTTTTCCAGTCACTCCACGAGCAAGTCTTAAGGCAGTCATAACAGCTTCTGTTCCAGAATTCACAAAACGCAATTGTTCAACGTGCGGAAGTTTACTTAAAAGAAATTGGGCCAACTCAAGTGAGTAGGGTTCACAGGCCCCATAACTCCATCCTCGCTCAAGACCCGCGTGTAAGGCCGCTTCAACTTTTGGGTGGCGATGGCCTAAGATGAGTGGCCCAAAGCTCATACAAAAATCGATGTATTCTTTTTGATCGACATCATAAATATAGGCCCCTTTTGCACGCTCAAAAAAGCGGGGAGTCGTATGTAGTCCTTTAAAGCTTCTCACCGGAGAATGAACTCCTCCAGGAACAAGCGTTTTTGAAAGGGAGAAGAGGTCTGATTGTTTTTTTGTCATAGCTTTATCCAATTTTTAAATTCTTCCATTGAGGTCATCGGAAGAACATTGATATTTTTTTCTTTAAATTGCGTGTATGTTTTACCAAGGCCAGTCACGTGAATGCGGTTGATAATTTGAGGGTATTTAGTAAGAAAGGCTTGGTACTGAAAAAAACTAGTCCAATAAAAAACATCAGTCATATTGATTTTTTCATCGTAACTTTTTTCTGTTTGTGCGACGATCTCTCTTGTGTAACAAGGGATAATTTTTCCCAGAGTTGTCGATGCTTGCTCGTTAGACAAAACACAAAGTTCAGCTTGAGTGTCGGTCATAAGCGCAATGGCCTTTCCTGCTCGCATTTTTTTGATTTCATCATCTCCTAACGAATCAGCAGAGCCGTTAACCCACAGGCCTTTGGCGGCAAGCTCTTTCATTGTTTTAGTTCCCGCTGCCCATAATGAATCGGGGGCATGGTGCAAAGTCTCTATACAGTGCTTACTTGTCACATAGATATGTTTATAGGAACTCAAGTCGACATTAAGGGCCCTTTTTTTGACTAATTGATCGTCGTTAGCCAAACCGCTAAAGTAGGTTGGTCGAACAAAAAATTGAGGAAGATCACGACCTTCAAGAAGTGAAAAACGGACCACTTTCTCATCCAGCATTCCTCTGTGGTTATGAATATAAAAAGCACCAAACTTTTTAACATTGATCCCAACGGCCAGGTGGCATCCGCCACCGTATTCATTAAATGCCCTTCTCTCTCTCGAAACTTCTTCTACGGTCTCTAGATCTTCTATTAATTTTAATTTGCCAAAAAGCTCCCCATTATCTGAGCGATTGCTTGCGCACTCGATCCCTAAGGCCCCTTGGGCCGCAGAAGATGGAAAAACAGATTCAGGAAGAATCATAAAAGTCATGCCGGTCAAAAGACGCTCAAGTTCAAGGCGAGAAGACTCAGTGTGAGCGAGTCGCTCAATCCCTGGTAGTGCTAAAACGATGGCGTCGTACTCGTCATTTTGTAATTTTTCAATGCGAGTATTAACGTTTCCACGTAAGACTTTTGAGTGGACTAAAACGTCTTTTCCTTCAGGAAGAAAATCGGCCAATTGCTGCTCTAAATTCACCATACGACGAGGAGAGCTTGTTCCGACGATAAATTCCTTTTTATTTTTAATTGTAGGAATAGTGCTTTTTTTTATGAGCAAAATATCATTGGCATAAGTTCTCTTGGTGATGGCCGCTAAAGAAATCCCATCAGGTCGAATTGAGCCAAGATCTTTGTAAGAGTGAACGACCAAGTCTACTTTGCCGGAAAGAAGGGATTCGTCGAGTTCTTTTGTAAAAAAATCTTTTCCATCTAACTGCCAAAGTGGCGCATTGGTAATGAGATCTCCCTGGGTTTTGATGACTTCTAATTCAAAGCTATCTCCAGTGAGTTTTTCTAATTCGACTCTGACTTGGTTGCATTGAGTAAGCGCGAGCAAGCTTCCTCTAGTACCGATTTTGTAATGTCTTTTGGTCTGTTGATTCTTAGGCAAGTTGTAACTCCTCCCATCCAAATGGGTGACTCAACGAAAAAGTTTGGCGGCGATTTTCACAAAGTTTCACGATGGATTCTTTGGCCCGCTTGATCTTTTCCATTTTTTCGATATTCATCTTAGCACTTTGTCTGAAAATATCTTCCAGACGAAGCACTCCATCAGCTTGTGATAAATGTGTATTTATCACAGAGGGAGAGCCTAGATCAATAAAGAGTTTTGAGTCAATAACATTTAAAGGGGAGGATTGAGACCAGTCACTGAAGAAATCTTCATTAAAGAGAATTTCTTCAGATCCAATAGTATTAACGATAGAGTGAAATTTTTTATAAGTTGAATAATCTGACCATGGGATGATCTCGAGAGAGTGCTCCATCGCCAGGGATTGCACTTTTTCCTCATTGCGAGCAGTAATGAAGACGCGATGTTTTTTCTTTAAGAGTTTGATCAAGTCCTCTGCGAGATTTCCCGAGCCAACGATGAGAACTTCACCAGTTCTTGTATGGGAATAGATCAATTTGCGAGCGATGCCAGCGTAGGTTAATTGACCAATCTCCGTTAAGTATTCAGTGCGGATTTTTTTAGAGTCTTGAAAAAGCTTTTCAATAAGTGTGAGGATATGGTTATTTTTGAAGGGCATTTGGGCGTAAGCTTGATAAGCCTCTTTAAATTGTCCAACGACTTCATATTCGGCCAAGACTTCGCTTTTTAATCCACAAATTGTTTCAAGGAGAAAAATATAAGCCTGATCACCATTGTACATATCGCGAATATCGTTTTGATCTTCAAGGTGATAGAATGGAAGTTTTCCACAGCCAATGACAAGTATGCGCTGACAAGTTTTTAAAATAAAAACTTCCCCATTTGAAGCTCGAACTTGAGCTGCTGCTTTGAGATTGATGACGGTTAATCCTTTGATCATATGAGTCTAGTTATAACGCTAAAAAAAGATTAATTGTCATTAATTTGTAGATTGGATCTTTTTTTAAATTTTGGTATGGTGCCAAGTATGAAGATTATTCCCCAGGCCCTAAAAGAGACATTTTTAGCCTTTGATCGAAAAGTTGATGGATCCATTTCCTTCTTTTTTCGTCATTATGGCAAGAGCAAATTTATGGTTGCTATGTCCAAAAAAGCTCAATATCTAGGGTTGGAAAAGCTTTGGGATAAGGGGCCAAAGGCCTTTGTTTATTTTTTTCTTTTTTATCTTGTCCGAGATGTGATTCTTTATATTATTCTTCCGATATTCATTGCTCGGATGTCCACCTAGGACTCCCAGGGTCCCCCTCTAAAAACAAGCAATGCATTAAGTTTGCACGCCTGACTTGTTTAGTTTATCTTTTTACCTCCTCTCTTTTTTTACTGGAGTTATGAGAATGCAACTAATGTTTAGCGCGCCTGAGATTTTAAATCGTTCACTCGGTCTTACTTTTGATGATGTTTTATTAGTCCCTCGTTATTCAGAAATTTCATCGCGAAAACATCCTATTTTAAAGACCCAAATAACTAAAAATTACTCGATCGACTTGCCGGTTATTACCGCTAATATGGATACCATTACCGAAACCGAAATGGCCTGCAAGATGGCCTCCCTAGGAGGAATTGGTTCCATTCATCGTTTTATGTCTGAAGCCGAGCAGGTTGAAATGGTGAAAAAAATTCAAGTTTATCTCCAAGAACATAAACTCAACACGCCTATAGCCGCATCAATTGGAGTGAAAGAAGAGGGGATGAAGCGGGCCGCTTTATTAGTGGACGCCGGTGTTCAAATTATCACTTTAGATATCGCTCATGGCGACTCTATCATGATGCTGGAGACCTTGGATTTTTTGAAGAAAAAATACCCACATATCGACGTGATTGCAGGCAATGTCGCAACGGCAGAGGGTGTAAAACGCATGATTGAAAGAGGGGCCGATGCCGTTAAGGTAGGCATTGGACCAGGGTCAATGTGTACGACGAGAATTATTACGGGACATGGACTTCCCCAGTTGACCGCCATCGCTCTTGCAGTGAGTGTCGCTCAAAAATACAATATCCCAGTGATTGCCGATGGGGGATTAAAAAATTCTGGAGATATCGTAAAGGCCCTAGCTGCAGGAGCAAGTTCTGTTATGGTTGGCTCACTCGTTTCGGGGACACTTGAGACTCCAGGTGAGTTAAAAGGAGGAATGAAGCAATATCGCGGAATGGCCTCTAAGGCGGCACAAGTTTCTTGGCGCGGGGAAATGCCAGAAGGAATGGCCGCGGAAGGGGAATCGACCTATATTCCCTGCAAGGGAAGTGTGGTGAATGTTATTGAAGAGCTCATGGGGGGACTTCGTTCAGGAATGACTTATTTGGGAGTTGATAGTATTAAGGCCATGAGCGAAGCTGCTCAGTTTATACAAATGACCACTTCTGGAATGAGTGAATCTCGGCCACACGGAGTAAGATAATGTCTAAGTGGGCAGGTCTGGGAGAGGTTTTTGGAGCACTTCCTCATCTTTTTGATCATTTCAAGGAAATGGAAGAAATTGTTTTGAGTTATCACAAGATTAAGGATCGTATTGGGGAGAAAGAAGAGGATAAAGAGAAGGTTATTAAGAATTTAAAAGAAATTCGTGCAGAACTCTCGCTTCCTTTTTTGAAAACATTTGAAAAATTTTTAGATGCTTCTCTCTCTCAACTTTATGATGGGATTAATTTTAATGATAATGGTTATGATTTATTAGCCTTAGGGAAAACAAACAACATCGTCCTTGTGCCCAATCATCAATCTCACGCTGATTATGTCGCCATTAATTATGTCTATTTTAAAAAATATCATTCTCCCTTATATGTGGCCGGTGGAAATAATCTGAATATTTTTCCCATTGGTCCACTTTTTCGACGATCGGGATGTTTTTTTATTAGGCGAACTTTTGCCAATGATATCCTCTATAAATTAACTCTCGAAGCCTATTTGCATTTTATGTTGCTTAAAGGGAAACCCATTGAATTTTTCTTTGAGGGCGGAAGATCGCGCACGGGAAAGCTTCTGCCTCCTCGCTATGGGCTTTATCAGATGTTGATTGAGGCCCATGCCGCCATTCCTAAAGAGATTCGCAAGCCCCTGCAGTTTGTGCCTGTGAGCATTGTGCATGAATATGTTCCAGAACAAAAATCCTTAGCTCGGGAGTTGGATGGAGCTAAGAAAGTGAAAGAGAATGCGGCCCAAGTTTTTGGCCTGGTAAAACTTCTGTCCTATCAATTTGGAAACGTGCATATTAATTTGGGGCGGCCCATTGTGGCCCCAGAAGCAGCGGCAGACTTAAAGATTCAAACCCAAAAATTGGCCTTTGAGTGCTTTTTAGAAGTAGGAAAAAACATGCGAGTGACGCCAACGTCACTGATTGCCATGATTCTTTTGGACGAGCCTACAGGGGCCCTCAAGTGGGCCGAAATCTTAACCAAGGCCCGCCACATTATCACTTATTGTGAAAAATTTAATGTTCCGATTACCGATTCTATTAAGCTGGAAAATTTAGAGAAATCCCTTGAACGATCGGTGGATATTCTCATAGGGAATAAGAAAGTTGAGGTCATAGGCAATACCTCCACACAGCATGTTTTTTATTCGATTAAAGATGATTCAAGAAAAGAAATTCTTTATTTTAAAAATACAATCCTCCACCATTTTTTAGTTCCTTGGATTGTTCATATGGGATGGGTGAATCTCTTTAGTGGGCATATTACTAATGTTGAAGATTTAAAGAAATTTTTTATCCACCAACGAAAGCAATTGACTCACGAATTTTATCTTCCAACGGTAAAGGAAATACTTTCTCTCACCTTGGCGATTGTGAGTGATGCAATCGGAAGAAATGTTTCTAGTCTTGAAGAATGTGTGGAGCTCTCTCATAAAGAACTCTATTTGATACTGGCCAAAGTTGGCCCGTTTGCCCGCTCTTGTAACTATCTATTGGAAGCCTATTATATTTGTGGTCTTACACTCAAAGAGCTTCAGGCCAAAGATCATAAAGAGGGTTTTAAGTTGGATACTTTTACAAAGCGCTATAAAGATGTTTACGAAAAAGAGAAAAAGCTTCGGCGAATTATTAAGTATACGGAAAGTTTTTCGGTACCTCTCTCTAAGTCAAGCTTGGAGTATTATATTCACGCAAAATTGGTTGATTCAAATGCCGGCTTTTATGTAGTGGGGGATCAAGAAAAACTTTGTGAAACACTTGCTAAAATTGAGTCTGACTTACAAAGTCAGTTAAGCATCAATTTGCTCAATTAAGATGGGTCTACAACTAATCAAGAGACTTTCTGGCAGAAAACGATTTGTGAAAATGGGCCCCATTGGCGCTTCAGCTCTTTGTGACTGGTTGTCCCATTTAGCCACTTTGAAGCAAGTTCTCACTCATCACACTCGTTTGCAATTAGTAGGACAAAGAGTGTTTTGGGAAGTGAATTCGCATACGCTGGAT
Organism: Bacteriovorax sp.; assembly: GCA_018060625.1. Lineage (GTDB taxonomy): Bacteria > Bdellovibrionota > Bacteriovoracia > Bacteriovoracales > Bacteriovoracaceae > Bacteriovorax. The sequence goes on from JAGOVS010000066.1 coordinate 9,918, forward strand.
ATCGCCCTTATGTTGGAAGTCATTGGAGTGCCCTTTGTCCCTTTTCAGTCGCATGAGTTTACTTTTTCTCTGCAAGATATCAATCAAGGCGTGATTTTAGTCCATCATTTGCCATTTGGGAGTCTTTTTGAGCAAGATTTCCCCTCCCTTTTGTCCCAGGCCCGCTCAATTCATCAGCTTTTAATGAAGAATAGGAGTCAGATTTCTTCAATCTTTCATATTGTCTTTGACAACGATAAAATAGAGCTTCATTTTTTTGACCAAAAAGATTATATTCAAAATCTGTTATAGTATTACTTAAGGGCCAATTGTGGCCCAAACACGTGGGGTTAATTATTAAAGACAATCAGAATTCAGGCCAATTTCAAAGATCTTCTCAGTTTAATTCTTCAAACAAAAATAGTGGACCTAGAGTCAATGAGCAAATCAGAATTCCAGAATGTCGTCTTTTGGGCGATGATGGGCATCAGTATGGTGTTGTCTCTATGAGTGAAGCAAGAAGGATTTCTGATGAAGTCGGCCTTGATCTTGTCGAAGTGAGTCCTACAGCTCAGCCTCCAGTTGTTAAGCTTATCGATTTTGGAAAGTATAAATACGAGCTTCAAAAGAAAGCTCAAGAAGCTAAGAAAAAGCAAATTGTCATTCAATTAAAAGAAGTTCAATTTAAGCCCAATATCGACATTGGTGACTTAAAGACAAAGCTTAATCACTGCCAGAAGTTTATTGATGATGGGGATAAGATTAAGTGCTCAATGCAATTTAGGGGACGTGAAATGTCCTATCGCGATGCTGGAATGGAGAAATTTAAGGCCATTATCGCTCAAATTGAGGCCATGGGCGCCATTGTCGAAGCTGATCCAAAAATGATGGGTAATCGAATTATTGCTATTTTAGCTTCGGTTAAAAAACCAGTGAAGAAAGGCCCAAAACAAGAAGATGAGGCCAAGGCCGATGAGAAAAAGGCCTAATTGACCTCTTTCCGGGTAAAATATCTCGAAAAGACTAAGGAATTTCTTTTACAAGCCTTGAGAATTTTGATAATTATACCACCTCGAAAACTAATTTTTACGTTTTTTTAAAAAGCAAAAGCTAAGTTTAGATAGTTAAATTTTAATGATTACTGGAGACATCCCCATGCCTAAAATGAAGACAAGAAAATCAGCTGCGAAAAGATATAGCGTAACTGGTACAGGAAAAGTAAAAAGAAATAAATGTGGATTAAGACACAAGCTTGAGCACAAAAGTACAAAAGTAAAAAATAGAGCAGGCGGACCTGCCCTTGTTCACCAATCAGAGCATGAAAAAGTAAGAAGAATGTTACCATACGCTTTCTAGTCACTAGAAAAGCAGTAAGAAATAAATCGACAGAGGTTTGGGCCCAAGTGTTTAAAACCCCCAGGCATCGTACAGGAGTAAAAAATGGCACGCGTAAGAAGAGGATTTAAAGCAAGAAGAAGAAGAAACAAAGTTTTAAAGCTTGCAAAAGGTTTTAGCTTTGATAGACGTACAAAGTATAAGCACACAGCAGAGACGGTAAAACGCGCTCTTCATTATGCTTATGTTGGAAGACGTCTTCTAAAAAGAGATATGAGAAAACTATGGGTTGTCAGAATTGCAGCAGCTGCAAGAACTCTTGATACTTCATACTCAAAATTTATTGGTGCCCTTAAGAAAAGCGGCGTTAATCTTAACAGAAAAATGCTTGCAGAAATTGCAGCAACTGATTTTGCAGGATTTACGGCAATTAAGAATTCATTAAAAAAATAATTCATACAAAATATGGACTGATAAAAAAAGCCTCCTTTTTGGAGGCTTTTTTATTTTATCTTAAAGGTATTGATTTAGATCTATGGGGCGTAAGCAGCGCACTCACCGGGCCTGGGTGTTGATAGATTAATTTCCCTTCAACGTAATGATTGCAAAGACCATTGGCATTGAGTTCAATGTGTCCATGCACTTCACTTCCGATAGGTGCAGAGAGTGCACTCACGTGAGGGGCAATACTTAGAGCGTAGTTTTGATTATTAAGATAGAGTGCTCTTATTTTTGCAGTATCATAGGTTTTCAAGCTTCTTAGAGTAGAATAATAATAAGGGGCCATAATCGATGGGCGAGAGCTTTCGTGGCATAGTCCTAAAAAATGCCCCATTTCGTGCAATAAAACAGTGGGGAGATCATAATCGCTAAGCGAGCTGAGGGAATAGCTAAATTCAGACCCAAAATCCCTGTAATTGACTAAGATATCAGCATGAGTGAGGTCAATATAGGTTCCCAAGCTAGCATCGGATCTAACAACTCCATAGAATTGAGTGATGGCCAATGCACTTGAGCTTACACCACTAAACCAAGTACTAGATTTATAGATTCCCATTTCATCATCGCGATAATCACTTAAAGTCGTGCTGCCAGTTGTTGCCGTTTGAAGCATAGGCAGAACAAAAAAGGAAGTACTAGGAGAAACTGAATCATTCCAGGCTTTGGCCATTTGCTCGAAGGGATTGAGTCCATTGACCATGTCAGCATTGCTAAAATCGGCCAGAAAATCAGAGGATATTTTTAAGTTCATGGGCGCTTGGAGATTACTCCATTTTCCAATGGTACAGCCTCCGCCTTGAGCGCTAGGTGTTGCAGAAGCCGCTTGGGTTTCTGTCGTCTCCTGCTTGCAGGCAGTAAACAGGAGGGCGAGTAAAGTAATTCCAATAAACGACTTCATTAGTCCATTATCGGATAAAACTTAGATAAACTTAGTTAAAAATGGCCATTTTGGGGAAAAAACGGCGAAAGCTCTTTCCCCATTACTAATTACTTAGAGTTAGCTTTTTTATGATCTGCCAAAAAGACCTCTAAACCTTTCTCTGTTAGGGGGTGTTTATAAAGTGCTTTGACCACACTTAGAGGCATGGTCCCTACATCAGCTCCTAAAAGGGCAGCTTCCCTCACATGTGCAGCATGACGAATCGAGGCCGCAAGAATCTTTGTGGTAAAACCATAGTTATCATAAAGAGAGCGAATTTCGGCCAATAGATCATTCCCATTATGGCCTATATCATCTAAGCGACCAACAAAAGGAGAAATATAGGTGGCATGGGCCTTGGCCGCCAGAAGAGCTTGATTGACTGAGAAGCAAAGGGTGACGTTAGTTTTAATATTCTTTTTAGAAAAGTATTTGCAGGCCGCAATTCCTGCTTCGGTAAGGGGGAGTTTTATAACGACATTTTTATGAATTTTAGAAAGCTCCTCACCCTCTGAGATCATTCCGGCTAAGTCCGTGGCAATGACTTCTGCAGAAATAGGTCCATCAATGATATCACAGATCTCCTTAATGACATCACTTTGACTACGGCCAGTTTTAGCAATCAAAGAGGGATTGGTTGTGACACCATCGATAATACCCAACTCAACAGCTTCCTTAATTTCAGAAATAATACCTGTATCGAGAAAAAACTCCATATTCTAATCTCCTTGCTTGTAATTAAAAAAGTCTCTTACAAGTTACTCGTTTGGTGCTTTTTCATCAAGTTTTTCCTACTCTTAAACAAGAGGAAAAAATCGGTTATAATCATTTCTATGAAGTTAAAAATGACTCTATCGACATTGATCCTGATTTTTTATTGGACCACCCTTTTTGCCAAGGTTGAAAGCTCCGCTTCTTCCCTGAAGATTATCAAAGAGACCCTAAAGGTAGAACCAGATTCTTTTTATGACTCAAAATTTGATTATTCTCAATTTTCGGCCCGAGTGACAGATAGGGATGCTACGACTTCGATTGTAAAAATCTCTAGCGAAAGTCGAAATGTGAAATTTTTCAGGGCCGGGGATCTGGTTGAGTTTAAAATTCAAAACAATCGAAATGGCGATTTCTGCCAAGGATATGTAAGAAGCATTGAAGAAAATTACTTTGTGATGTTCGTTAAGGATTTGTTTCCATGTTTTCCGAAAGAAGAGTATTTTCGCAGGGGCACTGCTCTAGTTATGAAATCTGAAAAACTAGCGATAAGAATGAGAGAGGCTTCAATCTATCGGGCAAGTTTGCTCAATAAGAAAAAGGATTTTATGCTTCAGCTTAATGATGTTAATGAATTTGTTTGGAATTTTGAAGAAAAGAAAATTCAGGTTGCAGCGGACTATGACCAACAAATCGCAGAAATTGAAAAGCAAAAACTTAAAGCGTTGGGGCAACTTCTTTCAGATAAAAATGACAAGATGAGATTGCAAAGAGAACTCGCTTATCGCTTGGATAACATAGATAAAGAATTGAGTTTCTATCGAATCGAAAAAGTGGAGCCCTTATTTGATCGTTGGCATCTGGATCACGATTTAGGATATCCTGTGTATGAACGTCCGGAGGAGATTCGTCCACGACGGGCCAGTGGAGAAGTCACAATCGACTAAGATAAAAAAAAAGCGGCCAAGGCCGCTTTTTATATTAATGCTTTCTGTGATTTGAGTATATTTCTTCTAAGATATCTTCGTTGTAAAGAAAGTTGGGGGCATGCTCTAAGTACAATTTTAAATCGTAAGACGGAGCTAAACCTAACCATTCTTTGATCAAACTGACATTTTTTTGTTGCTGAATCCATTTAAAAATACAAGCTTGTCTCAGTGATTTTGGAGTCAAAGTAATCATTAATTTATTTCTGTAGTCTTCAAATATAATTTCAATCCCTCTCGCTGATAATCCACCAGAGATAATTCGGTAAGGATTCGCATAGAAGAGAAGATTGTCGAAAGTGATCTGAGACTTTAGCTTCATTTCTTCTAAGATAACTAAGTAATCGCGGTAAACGTTCTCGAAAATCTTTGGAAGAGCGACTGTATAAGCATCTCGTTTAGGATGGTGGATAAGGACACGTGGGTCTTCACCAGTCGAAGAGATCGTAATGTCATTGATAGAAAGATCTGAAAGATCTGAAACTTTAAGCCCTGCCCCAAAAATGAGAAGGAAAAGGATTTGATTTCGCTTACTAAGAAGTTCTTGAATTTTGTCTTGAGAGTGAGATTCTCCCACCAAGTGAGTCCAAAGTGTCTTTACATCGATAAAAGGAGTAGGTCTTGGAATATCCAAAAATTTTGGAGAAGTCGGAAGCTTTCTGACAGGGTTACTAGAGACAAGACCCTTATTGAGAAGAAAATCAAAAAAGATACGTAGGGCCTGCACTCGACGGCGGCGTGAGTTGTCTGAAGAGTATTTTTTTTCTAGGTACTGGCCATAATTGGTAACGAGCGCCTGATCAAAATTGGCAACTTGCACACTCGCGTATTCACTATTGAGATAGTAATTAAAACAATCCAGATCTGTTTTGTAATTTTTTAAAGTGTTCTGGCTCTTCCCTTGAGTGCGCAAGTTTGAGTAGAACTCCTGCTCTAAAGCATACAGCTCAGGAGAAGGTGTTGAACTCTTTAGTTCTGGAGTTGCAAA
>JAGOVS010000219.1 GCA_018060625.1 Bacteriovorax sp.
TTGCCCAGCATGTCCTTTTACCCACAGAAATGTAATATGATTGAAGCGCTCTTTTAATTCATCTAATTCTTGCCACAAGACTAAATTCTCCGGCGCTTTTTGATCGGCCTTCTTCCAGCCGCGCGACTTCCAACCAGGAACCCATTTTTCAATTCCATCAATCACATACTTTGAGTCACTAAAGATAAAAACGGGACTCTCATGGTCAGAAAAACCTTCTTCAATCCATTTTTCAACCAGACCCTTAAGGCCTCGGATGACTCCTTCCAGTTCCATTTTATTATTAGTGGTGGGTACATCTACTCCAGAGGATTTGAGAATAATCTCGGCCTTCGTGTCTTGAATGAGAGTGGCCCAGGCCCCAGGTCCAGGATTTCCGCGGCAGGCCCCGTCAGCAAAAATGGCAAAGCCCGAAGATAGTTCACGCAACTGCTCTGGAAGGGCAAAAGATTCCTCAGCCCCGGCCTTATGTGATCTATCCTCTTGAAAAAGTTCCGCCTTTTTTAACAACAACTCAATGGCATCCTGCGCCTCTTTATCGCCATCATAAATACCCAATAATTTTTTAAGGTTTCTTAATATCTCAATTTTTCTCATAGAAGAGAATTCTAGCGGAAGCAGTGTTCTTTTTAAAGCCAATATGTTAAAACCAGGCCATGAATACAGCATTTTCCATTAGAGTTTATAAACAATACTTCAATTTTGCTTCATCGCATTTTATGCTTTTTAAAGATGGGAGTCGCGAGCCTCTCCATGGCCATAATTACCGTGTGCAAATAAAAGGAAATGCTCTTGAGCTAAATGATGACATGGTTTTTGATTTTCTCGACATCAAGCCCATCGTGCGCTCCTTGTGCGATTCTTTAGACCACAAGCTTCTCATTCCCAGAGATAATGCCTCACTTCGCATCGAAACACAGGAAAAAAATTATATTTTTACTACAAAAGATGAAAGTGTCTTCAGCATTCCTAAAACAGATGCTCTTATTCTGCCCATTGAAAATACATCGGCCGAACGGTTGGCCTGCTATCTTGCCCACCAAATTAAAGAATTGGTCTTAGAAAAATTCCACTTTGAATTCAAAGAACTTGAAGTTGAAGTTGAAGAAACACCAGGTCAGGCGGCCATTTATATCATAAATCAATAATCGTGATTAATAAGTCATAAAAAGGACTAAGGACAAAAATGAAATTTCTTGAATTGGCCGCTGGTAAAAGTGTTAAAGGCGAAAGTATCTCTAGCTATAAAACAGAAAAAGAGGCCACACATTACAATTATATTTTGGGAGCTGTTCACGGAGATGAAGTTGAAGGAGCGCATTTAGCGGCCCAACTTTTTAAATGGCTTCAAGAAACAAATGAAATAGATATTCCCACGATTGTCGTTCCCATCGTTAATGTCGATGGATTTAAAATCAATTCTAGAGTCAATGGAAATGGCGTTGACCTCAATCGCAATCTCCCTTCAAAAGAGTGGTCTCCACAGGCACGAGAGGAAAAATATTTTCCAGGCGTCGCCCCTTTATCTGAGCCCGAAAATAAATACCTTGTTTCCTTATTTGAAAAATACCCTCCACGCTTTATTCTAAGCTTTCATTCATGGTATCCCGTCATTAATTATAATGGGGCCTGCAAGGACATTGCGGAATTTTTAGCGAGCTATAACAAATATCCCATCGAAGCAGATTTCCTCTCACACCCAACCCCCGGCTCTCTGGGCGAGTATGGGCCTGAAGTGCTAGGATGCCCTGTGCTTACCTTTGAATGCCCTGTTCTTTCAGACACTGTCACTTTAGAGAGTGTTTGGAGCGAAAATGAAGAAGCTTTCAAAAAACTCTTTACCTCTGGAATTATTGAAACATTCAAGAGCTAAACATCTTCAAAACGGGAATCATCATAACTAGGAACTAAGGATTCACCTGTCTTCTTTTTAGCTGTTGCTATGGGCATTTCAGCGTTCACCACTTTTTTTACCGGATGACTTGAAGTTGTTGGGACAGCTGCTTCTTTTGGGCGCTTAACCTCGGCCGATTTTTTACTCTTTAAAGCATGTGCTGTTTGGATTGAGATAACTTTTGCCTTAGGGGCCGTCTCTTCTTTTTTCGTTTTAGAAACAACCGATGCCGCTTGCATCTCAAGTTTTGCTCCACCTGTTAAAAAGGCCAATAATTTATCGGAAGTTATTTTTATCGACTTTGACAACTCCATGACTTGAGAAGAATTTCCTGAAACACTTTGAGAGGCCACGGTGTTTTGATTAGTGACTTCGTCAATTTGCCCCATGGCCTTATTGACTTCTTCTAATCCTTGCGACTGCTCGGCCGAGGCATGGGCCACTTCTGAAACTAAGGCCTCAACTGTCGAGACTGTCGAATTAATTTCACTTAAGGCAGCGTCACAATCGTGAGCACGGGTTACACCCAACTCAATTTTTTCTTTCCCATCAATAACCAATTTCTCTACTTGAGTCCTTGTTGAACTCACGATCTGATTAACTTTAACAATACTCTCTTCTAGAAGTCCTTTTATTTCATTGGCCGCATTTCCACTCATTTGGGCCAAATTTCCCACTTCTTCAGCAACGACCGCGAATCCTTTTCCTTGCTCTCCCGCTCTGGCCGCCTCAACGGAAGCGTTGAAAGAGAGAAGTTTTGTTTGAAAAACGATATCGTTAATCACTTTGGTTTTTTCGGAGATATTGGTGATGACTCTCACCATCTCTGTGAGCTCATCACTATTTTTTGCCATAAAATCATTAAATAAATTATTATTGTGATTAATTTCTTCCATCGCTTTAAGCATATTTGAAACGGCCTGTTGTCCATTTTTAACTGAATCAAGACTGGCCATGGAAGAGGATTTTGCATTATTAGCATTATCTGAATTCCGTCTAATCATCGCAGATATTTCTTCTAGGCTCGAGGCCGTTTCCTGAACCGCTGCGGCCTGCTCTGTCGAACAAGAAGAGAGCTCTCCACTCAATGAACTCATCTTTGTGGCAGAATGTTCAAGATGAGGAGTTGACTCATTTAATTCACGAATGACGGCACCTAATTGATCAGATAAGACTTTTGCCAGCCAAAATCCTAAGATAAGACTTAAAGCAAAACTTGCCGCTATTACAGCAAAAGAAATTTGCCCTGCTGATTTGACATCTTCATTAGAGAGATCAATCCACTTTTTTGACTCTTTTTCGAGAAAAAGGGACAAAGCATCTAGTGAATCAGTCGTTTTGATAATCGATTGAGCGAAGCTTGTAAAAAAAAGCGTTTGAACTTCTTCACTGGTCGGATCTTTTTTATAAGACTCTAACAACACCTGGGTTTTTTCTTTAACGATAATCCAATTGGCCGCAAGTTGTTTATAGACCAGCTCTTCTCCAGGAGCAAACTGCACTTCTCGGTAGGCCTTATCGGTCACTTCATAATCTTTTATCTCGTGCTCGATTATCCCAATGGCCTCTTTAACTTCCGCTTCATGTCCTTTGGGAAATCCTACGACTACGGCCATTCGTCCTTGAATAAGGCGAACACTGTCTTTCATATCATCCAGCTTTAACTGATTGGCCATATTGATGTTAATAACATGCTCAAAATCTTTAACAATTGTTTGGGTATTATAATAAGCAATTCCCCCCACGATGAGACTAAAGCAAGAAATGAAGAGGAAAGCGAATAAAATTCTGTATTTTAGATGTAACTTAGAAAACATGCAAATCTCCTGAACATATATTTCAACGTTCTTATCGACAGCTCTGTTTTTTTCTAAATATTTTTTCAAACTAACAAAAAAAGGTCCAATAAATATTGGACCTTTTTAATAAGTAAACGATGCTAAATATCTGACTAATAAACTTAAGCTCTCACGAATTTAATGACTTCAACTGGACAGGCCTCAGCGGCCTCCTGAATTCTTAAACCATTATCTAAGGGGGCCCCGGAGCGAATTAAACAAGTGGAGTCAGTGACCTCAAAAACTTCTGGGTAAATTCCCTCACAGGCATCAC
>JAGOVS010000067.1:0-4877 GCA_018060625.1 Bacteriovorax sp.
AAAGATTTTATGAATCCCATTAAATTCATTTAAGAAGACGAAAACTCACATTGCCTAAAACTTTCGCGCGACAACTTAGTCTAATGATTTTACCTTGGCCTTGGTAGTTATTGGCCAGAGAGGAAAGGGTGTCAGCTTCTACGGCCCCAGGAGGGGAGAGATTGTCAGCTCCTTCAAGGATTTCAATGCGACAAGAGCCACACGAGCCCGCGAGGCATCCATGAGGAAGCGAGGTGCCAAGACGTTCGCATTCATCAAAAAGGACGCGATTGGCCTCTACTTCAAATGTTTGGTCATTTTCATTGGGAGAAGTGGCCTTAAGTAACACGGTGGGCATATTTATTTTATCCTTCAACGAATATTATCTTCCGAATTGTAAATCATGCGGCAATTTTATCCAATCACAAAGTGAGGAATATAATGTTTACTTTCGAAAAGTTATACTCAATGGGCCACGAAGAAGTCGTTTTTTTCTCAGACCCTTCTTGTAACCTAAAGGCCATCGTCGCCATCCACAACACAACTCTAGGGCCTGCTCTCGGGGGAACAAGAATGTGGAATTATAAAAGCATTGATGAAGCTATCGAAGATGCTCTTCGCTTGTCTCGTGGGATGACTTATAAAAATGCGATCTCGGGTTTAAATCTTGGTGGTGGTAAGGCCGTCATCATGGGAGATCCAACAAAAGATAAATCCGAGGCCCTTTTTAGAGCTTATGGAAGATTCGTTGAATCACTAAATGGTCGCTATATTACAGCTGAAGATGTGAATACGACTGTTGATGATATGGAATATATTTTTGCCGAAACGAGCAACGTTACTGGTGTTGCTGAAATTAATGGTGGCTCAGGAAATCCTTCTCCTTGGACAGCACGTGGTGTTTTCCGTGGAATGGAAGCGAGCTGTTTAAAAGTTTACGGTGATCGCTCGCTTAAGGGAAAAGTTGTCGCTCTTCAAGGGGCAGGTTCAGTGGGAACTCATCTTGGAAGACATCTCTTTGAATCAGGTGCGAAAGTTTATTTCACAGATATGAATGAGGCCAACATCGCTCGTTTTAAAGAAGTTGTTCCAAACGCTGAGTTTGTTTCGCTTAATGATATCTACGACGTGAAGGCCGATATTTACGCTCCATGTGCTTTAGGGGCAACAGTAAATGATCAAACGATTGAGCGCCTTAATGTAAAAATCGTCTGCGGAGCTGCTAATAACCAACTCGCAGAAAATCGTCATGGCGACATCTTAAAAGATAGAGGCATTCTCTACGCTCCAGATTATCTTATTAATGCTGGTGGAGTTATGAACGTTTCGATTGAGTTTGAAGGATGGTCTGCTGAAAAGGCTACCAAAATGGTTGATAAAATTTACGATACAACTCTTAAAATTTTCAAGATGTCTGATGAACAAAATATTCCGGTTTATAAAGCGACGGACTTAATGGCCGAACAAAGAATTGCCTCGATGAAAAATATCAGAGGGAAATACTTGGGTAATTTAAGCCACCGCTTTCCAGGACGCAAAACTCGTTAATTCAAAGGCCCTCTCGAAGGAGAGGGCTTTTTTTACCTTCCTATCTTTAGACCTCGATAAAATTTAGAATGAAAGAATGAAGTGCTTCTTTAGCTTCGCTTTTATTCTTTTTTCTTTTATGGCCAAAGCAATTACCTTTGAGGATGCCGTGTTTCCAGAACTGGCCACATCGGCAAGAGCACTTGCCATGGGGAATGCTTTTATTTCCAAAGTTGATGATGCCTCCGCTGTTTTTTATAATCCAGCAGGACTCGGTACCGTCCGCTATCCTCATATGCACTTGTCTAATTTTCAATTAGAAATCAATAAAGGTTTTCTCTCCTCTTCAACTTCTGGAACGATGAGCGAAGCTGTTGGAAATTTTTCAAAGGCCTTCTCTCTTGAAGGAACGCGCCAACTTTTGCTTCAAAGTCCTGGGACTTATTCGCATTCCAGTTTTCATGCTCTTCCCAATTTCACTTCTCGCTATTTTAGTTTTGGGTATCTGCTTTCTCAGAAAACACGGGCCACTGTCACCGATACGACAAGTGCGACAGGTTTTGAATTTGCAGATCGCCTGGATCATGGCCCGTATGCCGCTCTTAATATTTCGCTTTTTGGTGGAATTATAAAAGCAGGGGCCTCCGTGATTGTTCTTCAAAGAAAAGAGCTTATTACTTCTGTAGACCCAAATACTGCACTTGCTTTAGAGACAGATGATTATCAAAAAGGGCGAATGGTGAATATGACGGGGGGAGGAAAGATCACTTTACCTTTTACTTTTTTACCAACTCTTTCGATGACTATTCACAATGCGCTCGATAATGAGTTTTATGCGGGATCAGGACTTGGGACCCCTGCAAAAATTACTAAAACATACGATGTTGGTTTTTCTCTCACTCCACAGATTGGAACAAGTTCTCGTATCCACTTAGAGGTCAACTATAAAGATATGGGGGGAGCGTATAAAACTGTTTCAACCGCTAGAAAAATCTTGGTTGGTGCAGAGTTAGATTTTTCACGAGTGTTCTTTTTTAGACTTGGCTATGGAGATGGCTTTGGCTCGGCCGGACTGGGGATTAAGTCGCGGAAGTTAGAATTTGATTTAACGACCTATGCAGTGGACACCACGACATCTAGCTTTAGAGGTCAGGAAGACCGTCGTTTCGCGCTTTCAATTTCATCTGGATTCTAATTATGCCGTCCCGCGTTCTTTGTTAGGTTATTCATTGGGAAATTTAGACTTTTTAGATGCACTTAGGTAGAGTCAATCCGTTTTGATACTTTTACTTAAGGAACATTGCCATGTTGGGAAAAACATCTAAATCGAAAGCGGTCGCTAAAGAAAATATGAATGACTCTTCCGTTCAAAAAAAATGTGAACTCGCAAAGAAGTATCATCTTGGCCGCACTGAAATGCTCGAGATGCTCAGTAATATTTATACCTCAAGAAAGGTTGACGACGCTGAAATCTCAATGAAGAAACAATCAAAAGCCTTTTTTCAAATTTCAGGAGCAGGACATGAAGGAATTCTCACGGCCGCAAGTCGTGTCCTTAAGCCCACACATGACTGGTTTCTTGGTTATTACCGTGATCGTGCCATTTGCTTAGGTTTAGGTGTCACTCCCTATGAAATGCTTTGCCAGGCCAATGGAAATTTAGGTGATACAGCTTCATACGGACGCATGATGCCTGCTCACTGGGGCAATAAAAAATTAAATATCGTGAATAAGTCTTCTTGTACGGGAACTCAATTTCTTCAGGCCTGTGGTTTAGCAGAAGCGGGACTTTGGTATAAGCGACTTCATAATGAATACAAAATGGATACAAAACACTTGTATCACGACGATGAAGTTATTTACGTTTCAACGGGTGATGGGACCATCGCGCAAGGTGAATTCTGGGAAGGATTAACTACGGCCTGTGTAAACAGTCTTCCTGTTTTATTTATGGTGGAAGATAACGGCTTTGCTATTTCGACACCAACAAATGTTCAATACCCAGAAGGCTCGATCTCTAAGACTTTGGCCAATTTCCCAGGGCTCACGCTTTTCAATTGTGATGGATGCTGTCCTATCGAATCATTTGCGACAATGACAGAGGCCGTGAATTTTATCCGTAAAAATAGAAAACCAGCTCTCGTTCACGCAACAGTGACAAGACCGTATTCCCATTCTCTATCTGATGATCATGGAATGTATCGCACGAAAGCAGAATTGGCCGAAGAAGGATTAAGAGATGTTTTTTATTCTTATCCAAATTTTTTGATTGAAGCTGGAATCATTACTGAAGAAGAAAGAGAAGCACTTCTTAAAAAAGTGAGTTCCGAAGTAAAAGCCGCCATGGATAAGGCCATCACGACAGAGTGGCCTGCTTTAAATACAGTTGAGCAACACCTCTATTCAGAAGATGTCGATATGACGGGTGCTCAATTTGATAAACCTGCTACCTTTTCTGGAAAAGATGATGTGCCGATGGCCGCTTCTATTAATAAAGTTCTTCGAACTGAGTTTGCCAAAAATCCACTATTAAGAATGTGGGGTGAGGATGTGGCCGACTTTTTTGATAAAGAAAGATTGAAGAATCCAGAACTCAAAGGAAAAGGCGGCGTCTTTAAACTGACGGCCAACGTTCAAAGAGAGTCTAAAGACGGGCAAGTTTTCAATTCGCCACTGGCCGAAGCCAATATCATTGGACGGGCCATTGGAATGGCCATTCGAGGGATTAAGCCTGTCGTTGAAATTCAGTTTTTTGATTATATCTGGACGGCTTATATGCAACTTAAAAATGAGATGGCAACACTTCGTTACCGCTCTGGTGGGGACTTTAAATGTCCCATGGTTGTACGTGTTCCCATTGGTGGATACCTTAAAGGGGGAGCGATTTATCACTCTCAATCAGGGGAATCGCTTTTTACCCACATTCCAGGAATTAGAGTGGCCTATCCTTCAAATTCTGCCGATGCGGCAGGACTTCTTCGCACAGCGATTCATGGCGATGACCCAGTTATGTTTCTTGAACATAAACATTTATACTACCAAGGCTACAACCGTGCCCAAGATGTGGGCGACGAGTATATGATTCCTTTTGGAAAAGCTCGCATCGCTCGAGAGGGCTCAGACGCAACGATTGTTGCTTGGGGTGCTTTAGTTCAAAAATCAATTGAAGCCGCTAAGAAACTTGAAGCTGCAACGGGAAAAACAGTAGAGGTTATTGATCTTCGCACCCTTGCTCCTTACGATTTTGAGGCCATTAAAAAGTCTATTGCAAAAACTTCTCGTTTAATGATTGCCCATGAAGAACATAAAACTTCTGGCTTTGCTGGTGAAATCACAGCGAGAGTGAATGAAGAGTGTTTTGAGCTTTTAGA
>JAGOVS010000067.1:4977-15255 GCA_018060625.1 Bacteriovorax sp.
TTGGCCCAGGGCATGTCGATCCCATAAATCATCATTGATTTGCCTATAGCTTTGATGATATTTCTGGATATCACCAGAAATGCCATTTTTTTCAAGCACAATTTTAAAGGAAATCTCTTCGGATTTTTTAAAGTCTAAGAGCGTGTCATCAGCATCAAATAAAAGATAGTCGTATTTCATTTTGGGAAATTGCCATTTTTATTGGAAGTCGGCAAGTAGCTTTTTATAGTTTGAAACTTTGACAAGCATTTTGAGAATTGGCCGCGTCTTTAGAAAGATTGAGATCGCGGATATTGGATACATTGCTATTGCTATTGTTGTTGCTTACTTTTTGGGGCCGATCTTTATAAATGGCCTGGTAGAGTTTTCTTTCTTCGAGCGCAATTTTTTGAACCGTTTCAAAGTTTAAAAGAATCGATTTTTTAAGTCCTTTTTGTTTTTCTGTCAGTGAGAGTAATTTGGGATTTTTCGCAAGAATTTCTTCTTTTTTTGCTTTGGCTTGAGTGTAAATGGATAGGTTCCATTTATGAGAGGGGATTTGATAAGGGTCAGTTTCATTTTTAAGAAGTTCAGATGTAGAACTTATCATTCTATCGTAATCAGTTTTAATGAGATCGCCCCAGCTTATTTGAGGCATTTTAGCAGAGGGAGAAATATAAAAATCAACTTTAGGAGTAATGGTCTCTAGTGTGTTAATATCACCGCCTTTTAAGTCTTGCATTTGTTTGGTGATTTCCTTAAGAGCATTTTGCTGTTGAGTAAGTAATAATTTTAAAGGTTTTAGATCAAGATTTTTCTTCGTTTTTGTCCACCAGAGAATTTTTTTTGTCGTAGTGTACGTTTCTTCAATCTTATCTATTGTTTGAAGTAGTGATAAAAAATTTTCTTCGGAAAGACACATTTGTCTCTCATCACTATGGGCCTGCAGATAAGGAGTGAGTTTGTCATATTTAGGATCATCATAATAGAGAAAAGGAGTCATATTTTCATAGAGTAGGGCATTGGCCTTAAGGCCTTGCGGGGTTGAAATCATCGGAAAGGAAGGCGTTTGATCCATTGCCCTTGCTTCTAAAAAAACGTCTTCAAGATTTTTGCCATTTTGCATAAGTTCGATAAAGTTTTCAGAAAAAGGTGCGAACCCATAATGATTGGGGCCTGATGCCGTAATAACACAAGTATTTTCATCGGCCAAAGAAAGAGAGTTTCCTGAATGGCAACTATTATCAACAATGGCCATTTTAACTCCTTGAGCTTTTGCTAAGTTCTTGAGTACCTCAAGTTGGTCAAGGTCAACAGTATGGGCGCCCTGAAGAGAGTTGAGATTCGTTGGATTACCAACGGATGTGGCAATTGAGTGGGTTTTGAATTGTGGTTGTTTTTCAGCACCATGAGTATTAATCAAAATCATGAGCTGATCGCCCTTCACTAATTCTTTGTTTTGCAACTTGCTTATATAGCTTTGGATTAGTCGCTTGTAATCTGCTTCCTCAAAAGGCGATTTCTTAATATTTCCAGAAAAGCGATTATTTAAAATGTCTTCAGTTTCAGGGTGACCGCCATTAAAGGCCACCTCTGTCATCACTTCAGGGGATCTTTTGGTATAGTCTGCAATTCCCTGAAGACCTTTATCAAAAATTGTCCCTGGTTTATCTTTTGGCTCTCCTCCTCCTCCAAAAACCAAAAGATGGTTTTTAGCAGAGGCCATAGGAGTGAAGGCAATAAAGAAATAGCACCCAAAAAAGGCACTTAAAAAAGCTTTATAAGTTAGAGGCATTTTGATTTCCTCACAAGTTTGATCCCCGTATCCTTTGGGTTTAGGGGGTTAGGTATTCGCTCATGAATGGCCTCAATTTCACCCTTTATGTGATTACCGTATACTAACTTTTGTATTTTGATCTTTGCTTCAACCGGCATGTCTAAATAAGGGGCCAAGAGAAATTCATTTTTGTTCGGAATTGAAAGAATGATTTCAGAGAGAGATTCCTCGTTGATTACAACGACAGGAATGTGCTTAACCAAGCGAACAATTCCTCGTGCTTGATAGAGACCACAATCATTCACTCCAGTCCACTGTCCGGTGTGACCCAAATTAGGGAGTAGTAAAAGAAGTATAAGGCCAAAGATGAAATTCATTTGTTTTCCTGAAATGTTCTTTGTTTATTATCCATAATTTTAGGTTTTTTTCAAGAGAGGCATTCTGTGACCTCTTTATATGACAATTTTACTTAGGTATAAATAGGTTTAAAGACGAAGGCCAAACACTATGCTATTACATCTTTTATGAATGAAATAAAATTAGATTGTCCCTTGGCCGTTAAAATACGAAAACAGATGACTCGCGCCTTAAATGATTATCATATGATTGCTCCAAATGACCATGTGATGGTAGCAGTCTCTGGAGGGAAGGACTCAACCGTTCTCTCTTTACTTTTAAAAGAAATCCAGAAAAAAGCACCAATCGACTTTACTTTTGAAGCTGTGATGCTTGATCAGAAGCAACCAGGGTTTGATGCTCGTGCTTTTTCTGTTTTTATGAGTGATCAACAAATTAAATTAACCATTTTAGAGGAAAATACGTATTCGATTGTCAAAGAAAAGACAGCAGAGGGAGGAACTTATTGTTCGCTTTGTTCAAGGCTCAGAAGAGGAATTCTCTATAGTTATGCTCACCAAAACAACTTTACAAAAATTGCTTTAGGACATCACCGCGATGATATGATCGAAACTTTTTTGTTGAATCTTTTTTATTCTGGAAAATTAGGGAGTATGCCACCCAAGCTTTATTCAAATGACCATCGCAATATTGTCATTAGACCACTTACTTTTGTTGCAGAAGCGGATATTGTAGAGCTTGCGGGTGTTTGGGGATTCCCTATCATTCCCTGTAACCTCTGTGGGTCACAAGAGGGTTTAAAGAGAGAGCGCATGAGTGAATTGCTTGATACTTTAGAAAAAGAAATTCCTGATATTAGACGTTCAATGGCCAATGCACTTGGAAATATTGATTTATCTCACATGCTCGACATAAATCTGTTTGATTTTTCTAAAGAAAAAATGTCCATCAAGAATGCCCCGTCAGAATGAAAGTAGGGGCCTTTACCCAGGCACTATGAAGAATTAGAAAAATGACGAAATAACGTTTAGGTTTCTTTAAAAGAATCATCCATATGGCCAGTACCAAGCTTAGAGAAGCATCCCATTCACTTCCCTGAATGAGCTTGGCGACATGGTGAACACTGACAATAAAGAATCTCATGAGAGGCTCAAGCCAATTAATTGCAACGAATTGATAGCTAACAAAGTAGACGATTGTGGCCACGAAGAGCAGGGGGAAAAATCCTAAGAAGGGAATATTTAAGAGTAAGGCCCATGGAGAAACACTTCCTGAAGTAAAAAGACAGATGAGTTGGTGAGAGGCAAAGATGGCCATAAGACTAAATAAGCGGGGGTGATCTCTCAGGGAGATAAAAGTACCCATAAAGAGAAAGCTAAAAACAAAACCGAGCGGGGATTGTTTAAAATGCCCTAAAAGAAAAGCGACGAAGAAAGTGAAAAAAAAGAGAATTTCAAGAGAGCATTTTATTTTGTACTGATTGCGAATCATCATGAAAATTCTAAAAAGAATAATTCTTTTCATTGTTAAGAAAGGCAAAAAATAAAAGATGACTAAAAAACAAAAACGAATTTTTCGCGAAAATTTCTTGCGAACAATTTTTTGAATAAAAAAACCAACTAACAAGAGAAGTGTCGAAAAATGAAGACCAGAAGGGGAGAGGAGGCTACCTATTTGAAGCTGTTGAAAATGATTTTTGGTTCTGGGAGTAATGCCATTTTTCTCACCGGTCATAAGCGCCCAAGCGACATGCCCATTTTCAGCGGCATCAAAGCTTTCTTTAAAGGGTGTTTTTTGCTTTGCAAAAAGCGAAGGAAATTCCCTCTTGGGTGATTGAGGGGATATGGGAATTGGTGGACTCCAAAGTAGTAAAAAGGTGCTGATGATGGTTGTTAAGAGAAAGTATTTCATGTCCTTTGGCTTGAAAGGCTCTTCTCAAAACAAAAAACTTAACTCTTTGAGACTTCAGGGTTAAAAAGGGATGTAAGAACGTATTTTGCGGTGATTAAAGTCAGAAAGAAAGGGGCAAATGAAATGGGACTTTTAGAAAAGGGCGTGGCCCATGATTTGGCGCGATTTTTTGAAGAGGATGATCTTCAGGGAAATGCTTTTTATCTGGCCGAGCTTCCAGAGTCTCCAGTCCTATGCCAATTGAAAATAAAATCAGACATTCTCTTATCGGGTCTTCCCTATTTTATAGGGGCCTTTAACTTTTTAGGGGCAGAATTATCTTACGAAGACTTTAAACAATATGAAGGAAAATTTTTTGCAAAAGGAGAGGTTATTCCTTTTTCACTTCCTTTTTCTTTGGCCATTACTGGGGAGCGAGTGGCCCTTAATCTCCTTCAACGCTCTTGTGCAATCTCGACCTTTACCTCTCAATTTATAGAAAGAGCTAAGCCATATGGAACAAAAATACTAGATACGAGAAAGACAACTCCAGGGCTTCGTTCTTTGGAAAAGTATGCCGTAAGAATGGGAGGTGCCTTTAATCACCGTTTTTCGCAAGCAGATGTTTGGATGATTAAAGATAATCACAAAAGTTTTTTTGGGGGACTTAAGCCGGCCTTAGAGTTTTTTCAAAAGATGCAGACACATTATCAAAATATTGTGGTTGAAGTTCATTCGTTAACAGAGCTAGCACAAGCAATCGATCTCGGAGTAAAACATGTGATGCTTGATAATTTTTCAAGCGAAGAAATTAAAAAAGCACTTGATCAAAAAAGACCAGGTATGACTTTTGAAATTTCAGGTGGAATTAACCTCTCTAATTGTGAGAGCTTTTTTCTAGATGGGGTCGACGCTGTAAGCATTGGGGCCCTTACTCATAGTGCTCCTCACGTGGATCTTTCAATGAAGATCAAGCGAATAGGTGTTTAAATGAGTTATGAATTTGATGTTTTAATAATTGGTACAGGGATAGCAGGTCTTTCTGCAGCTGCCGGTCTGGCCGAAAAAGGATTGAAAGTTGCGATCATTACTCGCGAGGTAGATCCCGCACAAACCAATACAGCATGGGCCCAAGGGGGCATTATTTATGCCAAGGGATCGGAAGAATCTCTGGTTGATGATATTATGAAAGCAAGCGCAGGTACTTCTTCTCTTGCGGCGGCTCATCTTGTTGCTTATGAATCGAGTTCAATTTTAGAGGATCTGCTTATTCATAAGGCGCACTCCAATTTTGAACGCGATGAAGATGGAGAACTCCTCTTTACGAAAGAAGCCGCTCACTCGACTCCGCGAATTTTATACCGAGGGGATTACACAGGAAAAGATATTCAAATTACACTCCTGAATTATTTAAAAAATAATTTTTTGAATGTCACGTTTTTCACTGCTCATACGGCAATAGATCTTCTCACTCCTCTTCATCATGGTGTTAAAATACAGCAACGTTATGAGGAAAATAAAGTGTTGGGTGCTTATGTCTTTAATCAGGAAACAAAAGTAGTTTCAAAAATTCTTGCAAAGTTTACAGTTCTTGCGACGGGGGGAGTCGGTGCTCTTTATCTTCATCATACTAACTCGGAAGGAGCTCGTGGTGATGGGCATGCTATGGCCAAAAGAGCAGGTGCTGTTTTATTAGATTTAGAATTTATTCAGTTTCATCCCACCAGTTTTTTTGGAGGATCAACTCACCGACGTTTTTTGGTGAGTGAGGCCGTGCGAGGAGAAGGTGGGCTGCTGATAAACTCAGAAGGTAAGCGTTTCATGGAAAAATATCATCCAGATAAGGAGCTTGCTCCTCGTGATATAGTGGCGCGTGCCATTGCTGAGGAGATCATTGAGACGCAGAGTGATTGTGTTTATCTCGACATCACCCATAAAGATGCCGAATGGATTCAGAATCGTTTTCCAACGATATACAAGCATTGCCTTGAGCATGGTGTGGATATGTGCAAGGAGCCGATTCCGGTTGTTCCAGCAGCACACTATACTTGTGGAGGCGTGAAGACTGATCTTAAAGGACAGACAACGTTAAAAAACCTGTATGCAGTGGGAGAAGTGGCCTGCACAGGACTTCATGGGGCCAATCGTTTAGCTTCAACCTCGCTTTTGGAGGGAATGACTTTTGGTCATTTAGCCGCACTGGATATTTTAAAAAATGTGGATAAAGAAAAAATATATTCGGATGAATTGATTAAGAATTGGGTGGGAGGAACAGAAGAAGTTGATACCGCTCTTATTCATCAGGATTGGTTAACGCTAAAGCAGACAATGTGGAATTATGTTGGTCTCACTCGCTCAAAAGATCGACTCTCAAGAGCAGAGGCGATGTTTAATGAGCTAAGTGATGAGATTAATCGCTTTTATAAGGATGCTTCTTTGGTTGACAGCTTAATCGGTTTAAGAAATGCCGTTGAGGTGGCCCAGCAAGTCCTTATGGCCTCACGTCGAAATACTCAATCGATTGGTTGTTTTTTTCGCAAAAGTTGAAAGTGTTTTAAAAAAGATATCCAAGACCCCTCAAATCCTTAAGAGGTCTTGAACAGTGGTAGAGTGTGGCGCTTTGAAAAATTCATCCTTAAGACAGTTTCAAAGTTAAAGGCGTGTCCCTCGACAATTTTATTGACGACTAACCAAGAGATCCATGAGGGAGAGTATTGATTGCTCTTTTGATATCGTTAAGCTGATAAATCCAAAAAATCATTGAGTGAGAGTGTTTGAGTCTGAGAGCACGGTCCTTTGGACTCGAAGGCATAATTGTTTCTGCCCTCAGACTGGAGTATTTCCGAGTCTTTTAAATCCGTTAATCCCCACATGCAATTTTCCCACGTTGTAAGTTCAAAATTGCAATCCGAAAATCTTGAAAATTGAAACTTGCAATTAATGAACAGACAGTTGATAAATAGGCAATTTTCCATGGTTGATCCAAAGAAGATGCATTCTTCAAAAATGACATCTTCAAAAACAATCTCTTTTAAGAGGCTTCCTGCCAAAGTTAAACCTACGTAACTTCTTGATTTTATATTCTTATTTTCGATCGTTTGATACTCATTAGAACCGAACTCTTCAGCGTATAAGTGGTCGATAAATAAAGTTAAAGTTTCCATTATCACTCCGTTGTCGAGTTCGTTTCCTGAAGCCAGGATATCAAATTAGACCAATTGCGTCAAGTAATAAAATTGCATTAAGAAATTTTTTTGCAATCCGATAATGGTTTAGAAGAGTTAAGTGAACAACTTTTTAGGGGCCTTAAAAATGGCAGAGTTTAAAAAAGAAAAAATTGAGATGTTTCTAGGGGTTACCCGAAAATACATGCAAGTAAGGGGGGCGATGTCGCAAAAGGACCTTGCCGAGCAGACAGATGTAGGGGTTTCAACAATGAGTCGCTTCCTCTCGCAGAAATCGACCGAGCTCAATCCTCAGCTAATAGCTAAGGTCACAGCAAAATTAAATATTCCTCTGCACGAAATGATCGATTTCGTTGAAGAGGATTTTGCTGATCGATTTATACGTTTAGTGAAGTTCTATAAAGATGAGCTAAAAGACGGAGACTTTAATCCATTTGACCTAAGCGAGAAAGGAAGTAACGTTGCTGGTGAAAAAGAAATTCCTCGGGCGGAACCTGAAGACACTCGTTCACCGAATCAGCGCAAAGAAGATAAAATGAAGTCTAGTGCAGAACTGAGTATTCGTGAAAAGCTGGAGAGTCTCACTCCAAGACAAAGGGCCTTTATGACTGAATTTTTAAATATGAAACTAGAAGAGAGGGATTTGATCGTTGATTTAGGCAATAACCTCTTTCAATATTTTAAGATGAAAGGAATGGATATATGAGAATTTTCCTAGGGGCATTCGTTTTTATTTGTTCCTTGAATGTCTTAGCGACTCCTCAAAAAATTGAAGTGATTTTTATGTCTGTTGGGAAAGTTTCAGAAGTCCTTAAAGAAATGGATCGGCAAAATTCACAAAGAGTATTGAGCCTTATTTCTCAAAGTGGGCAAAATTATGAAGATAATTGTGTACCAATGGGGGAAGGGTGCTTTCACCCCCAGTTTGGTTATTTAAATCGCAAACCAGTACTCAATGCTCATGGAACTTCAGTGACCACTCCAGAAGCATCGCCAGGAACAGAGAGGACAAACGTACATCGAGAATCAGAATGGCAACTGAAGACGTTTAATGCGATTGAAACCAATATGATTAACTGTGATAAAGGAAATTATTTTGATATTTTTTGTGGCAAAGAAAAACCGGTGGGCAAGTTTGCAGAAGTTGAGATCTGGTTTGATGTATCTTCATCACTTCGGGCCTTGGATTATAACAAAGATCCAAGTTTTTGTAATCGAAGATCATTTTTGACAAAAGTAAAAGAAGGTTGCAAGGATAAAGTTAGTGCTTCCGTTTACAATACGTCGCTAAAGCAAATAAGTGATTCATCGAGCGCCTGCCTTTCTTATGGAGGCAATGATGAGTCAAAACTGCTTCAGTGGATAAAGGATTCTCAGGCAAAAACGCTTCTCGTTGTCACAGATGTGGCCGAAATGTCTAAGGAGATGCGTGACTTCCTTGACTCTAGAGGGGCGAAATTTCAAGGAGAGTTGAAGGCCTTTACCTCGACTGACCTTGTGGACTATGCTAAAGAATTTGTGAAAGAATGTAGCAAATAATTTAGAGAGCTAGTGTGGTTCATGTCAAAAAAAGTTTTTTCACAGTTAATTCATTGGTCCAAAAATCAGTATTCTCACTTGCCCTGGAGACGAGAGCGAACTCTTTATGGCACTCTAGTTTCAGAAATCATGCTGCAGCAAACGACAGTGGGAACGGTTCTTAATCATTATGAAAATTTTTTAAACGAATATCCAACCTTGCTTGATTTAGCTCAGGCTTCAGAAGAGCAAGTGTGCGTGTCTTGGAAGGGGTTAGGTTATTACCGTAGGGCACGCAATTTGAGAAATCTAGCGATTCAAATATTGAATCAATACAAGGGCACAATTCCCACTGATCAGGAATTATTATTAAAACTTAAGGGAATTGGACCTTACACGGCCAATGCGATAGTGGCCATTGGTGCGGATAAAAAAGGACTTGCCGTAGATGCTAATTTAGAGAGAGTGTTGGCACGATTTTATGGTGAGAGTGAAGTGAAGGGGGTTAAGCTTCAGCAAAAACTTTTAAAAGATTTTTCCGATAAAAAAATTCTCATAGAAATGGATTCGTTGAGTCCTAGAGAGATCAATGAAGCTTTCATGGATCTAGGGAGAATTCTTTGTCAGGCGAAAAAAGCATCTTGCTCATTATGTCCTTTGAGGGAAAGTTGTGTGGCCTTTCGACAGGGAACTCCACTTGCCTACCCCAAAGAAGAAAGAAAGAAAGTGAAAGAAGATTTTTATTTGAAACTTCTTAGAGTTGTCGTGAAAAAGAATAATGAGATTCTTTTTTATCAGAAACAAGAAAATGAATGGCTGTCTGGGCAGTGGGAACTTCCTAGTTTCATCATAGAAACGAATGATAAATGTCTTGAACAATATCCTAAATTGAAAATGAAAAGAGCCCATTTTCTAGGAAAAACGTTTAAAACGAGCATTACAAAATATAAAATCGAAAATTTTATTTATGAGATGTCCGAAAATGATTTTATGGAAATGGTCTTAGATAATGATGTTCACTATCAGTTCTATCCTTTATCAAAAAATTTAAATGCCTCTACTGCTTCACTAAAGGCCATGAAGATTTTGGCATTAGGATAGCTTTATCGACTTTTTTCTTTAGAAGAGAGATCTTGAAGTTCTCTTCTCTTAAGTAAAATCGAAGTAAATTCATTTTTTAGAAATTGCCTGATATCTTCTTTACCTGCTTTTTGCAGAAATTCATCTAAGTCTGAATACTGATACATAATAAGATTGATAGATCTTTTTAATAGTTTTGTTGTTTGATGTCTTAAGGCAGCAGAGAGAGCACTACTTGCGACTCTTTCATTTTTAAAAGGCTTTTCAATAACATCAGTAATGCCAGAGTGAATAGCCTCCACTAAAAATTCTTTACTGACATTTCCACTTATATAAATGAGTGGAATGTCTGGATCTATTTTTCTTAATTCTTTTAAAAATTCTCCTCCATTCATTGAAGGCATCGTAATGTCAGAGAGAATTACATCAGGCTGATATTCGGTAATTTTTGCAAGTGCATCTTTAGCATTGGTAAAGCAAAGAGATTCAATT
>JAGOVS010000220.1 GCA_018060625.1 Bacteriovorax sp.
CTCTTTGGCCAGGCACAATATCAATCTCGAACTCAGAGAAGCTACGGCCGAAGGGGCCGTTCACGGACTCTTTACCCTTAAAAAAAATGAGCATACTGATATTTTCTCAACTATAACCCATTTTGCTGATCACACCTATTCTGACCAGCTCTTTAAAGGAATCTTGGCCGGAGAATCTCACGGGGTTTTCACCGGAAAAATCATCATTAAACAAGATGCTCAACAAAGCACTTCTTCTCAGCTCAATAAAAACTTAATCCTTTCTAAAAAGGCCCGAATCGATACAAGACCCCAACTCTTAGTCCATGCCGATGATGTCAAATGCTCTCACGGGGCAACAATTGGCCAACTTTCTGGTGATGAAGAATTTTATCTTCAAAGTCGAGGAATTCCCAAAGAACACGCACGCCGCATGCTTTGTTTTGGATTTGCAACAGATGCTCTCCAAAAAATAGAAAATGAACAAATTAAACAATTTGCTGAAAAATTAGTCACTAAAAATTTTGACCAAACAGCACTTAATGAAATGAATTTATGATAAACGAAGAAGTCATCAAAAGAATCAGATCCGATTTTCCCCAACTTTCAACTCAGGTTAATAAGCACCCTCTTGTCTATCTAGACAATGCGGCCACAACTCTTAAGCCTAAAGTAATGATCGAAGCTCTTACTCAGCATTACTCATTTGAAGTCTCCAATGTACATAGAGGAGTTCACACTCTTTCTGAAATGGGAACTCGTGCTTTTGAAGAGACGAGACTGTCCGTTCAAAAACTAATTAATGCCAAAGAAGCTCACGAAATCATCTATACTAAGGGGACAACAGAGTCTCTCAATCTCTTGGCACAATGTTTTGGAAAACGCTTTTTAAAACCGGGAGACGAAATTTTGCTCTCACTGATGGAGCATCATTCAAACATCGTTCCTTGGCAAATGGTGGCCGAAGCGACAGGGGCCCACATTGTCGTTGCTCCCATTAATGAACGCGGTGAAATCGATTTAGTTGAATACAAAAGACTCCTAAATACAAAAACTAAAATCGTCTCCATTACTCAAGTCTCAAATACCTTAGGGACTATTAACCCCATCAAAGAAATGATCCACTTGGCCCATGCCTTTGGGGCCAAATTTTGTGTCGATGCTGCTCAGGCCATTGCCCACATGAAAATTGATGTCCAAGATTTAGATTGTGATTTTCTTGTTTTTTCTGCTCATAAGATGTTTGGCCCCAATGCCTTAGGCTTCCTTTATGGAAAAACTGAACTTCTCAATGAACTTCCTCCTTACCAAGGAGGCGGGGCGATGATTTCAGAGGTAAGTTTTCAAAAAACAACTTACAATGCTCTCCCTAATAAATTTGAAGCCGGTACACCGCCCATCGCTGAAGTCATTGCCTTTAAAGCAAGTATTGATTATGTACTGGCCCTTGGTTTTCCTGCGATAGAAAAGCGCGAGCATGAACTCTTAGAGCATGCCAGTCATGAACTTAAAAAAATTGAAGGTATCAAAATTATTGGCACTGCAACTCATAAGGCAAGTGTGCTCTCTTTCCTGATGGAAGGCGCCCACCCGCATGACCTGGGGACTTTATTAGACAAACAAGGTGTGGCCATAAGAACAGGTCACCACTGTACCCAACCCCTATTAAAATATTACCAATGTTCAGCTGCGGCACGAGCTTCATTTGCTTTTTACAATACCCATGAAGAAATAAACATATTCATCAGCGCTCTGAAGAAAGCGCGCGATTTTTTACTTTAAGAGGAATTTATGACAACTGCAACTAACGATTTTTTTCTCGACATTGATATACAACCTACACCTAACCCGAATGCCTTAAAATTTATTCTAAATACTCCTGTGAAAAACACAGGAAACTCTACTTACAAATCGCCTTCAGAATGTGGGGACAATTTACTGGCCCTCCAGCTTTTCAGGGTTCGAGGAATTGATCAACTTCACTTTTTTGAAAATGTCATTGCTGTCACGAAATTTTCCTATGAAGACTGGGACTCCGTGGAAAAAAATGTCATCACTGTTTTGACAGAAGAGATGCCTAAGCACAATCCTGATTATAACGATCCTAATCCTGAAGAAGACCGCAGAAAAAACCTCTCCCCTGAACTTCAACAAATAGAGGCCATCTTAGATAAAACCATAAGACCAGGACTTCAAGGAGATGGTGGAGATATTCAGGCCCTAAGTTATCAAGAGAATATACTCATGGTTAAGTATCAAGGGGCCTGTGGAACTTGCCCGAGCTCTACTACCGGAACACTGGAGGCCATAAAATCAATTCTTCGAGACGAATTAAACCCAGACATTGAAGTGTACATTGCTCCAGAGTTCTAAGATCGATCATTTTTAAAAAGTTTGACATATCAAACTTTTATTCTACAATAAATACAGAGGTAGAATATGATCATCCACAACAGCTCAGTCTTAATGGCCATTCTCACAAAAATTGAGACTATCATTTCCGAGACAAAAACTCAGTTTCCAGATCTAAGTGATGAAGAAATCATCGAGCAATTAACTTTGCGATTTGCTGGGGAAAATAGACCCTAAGTTTTTCTCTGATTCAACCGAATCAACATAAAAATGTTACATCAATTCCCTAACAGAGGAAGTTTTTATGTTTGAAAAATGGAAAACCACTATTTGGGCCAGCGCTCTTCTCATAAGCCTTGGATTTGCCTCTTCCTGTGGCAATAATAGTTCATCCAATATTCAGATACCAGGTGTTCAAGGGCCAAACGTCTCACTCTTACAAGACAATCTTCAAATCTCTATGGTCTTTGATACTGTTCAAATAGATGGTGGTCTCCGCTACAATATCCCCAATTACAAGTACTCATTCTTAGAAATCTCACCTGATTTACAATCAAATGGGACACTCATGAGTATTTCAATTTCTCTAAAAGATATCATTGAGGGCAACTTAGATAAACTTGATCCTCAAAAACTTCCTGGAGGACGCAATATTCCCGGAGTTGCTTCTGGCGCTTTACCTGCTGTGGCCTTCTCAATTGAAAAATTTCACAATATGTCTTTTTACTTAGGTCGCAATATTTTTGGAATTTTCGTCCCTGCTCAAGTTGGTGCCAATGGGGCCATTGCCAGTTTTCGATATTACTTAAATAAAAAGGCGGCCGGTACCATTTCATTAGTTGGGGCAGATGAAAAAGGGGAAAATGCAGGAATTCTTCTCATGATTAACTTAACTGGTACTACAAAATCCAAGATGATGAATATTTACAACTCCTATAATTAAGATCAATGGATGTGACTACTCTGCCACTTTTTTGGGTGTAGTCACTTCTCTTCCTAAGACAGGCACTAAAAGAACAGACATTATAATGAGAAAGGCCCCAAAAAGATTCATGGGATTTAATATTTCTTTAAATATAAAAAATCCAAAAATTGCCGCAAAAGGAGATTCCATTAAAAAAATAAGGCCCGCAATATGCACGGGAATTTTCTTTTGGGCAAAAACTTGGATGGTGAAAGAAATCATACTTGAAATGATTCCCAAAAAAAGGATTCCTTGAATTGCTTGAGAATGAACGTCCGTATAAGAAAAAGAGTCTAAAGGCCCTTTAACGATTAAGGCCAATGTAATTGAAAAAACACCTACAAAGAAATTTTGTAAAAAATTAAATTCAACAGGCGATTCAACCGTATTGGCCACCTTGCCAATATACATAATATGCAAAGCGGCACAAAGAGAGCACAGAAGGGTTAAGAGATCTCCTCTATTTAAATCCTTTATTTCTAAATTACACATGAGCGCCATGCCTCCAAGGGCCATCGCAATCAGAGACCAAAAACTTGCTCGGTAGCGTTTTCCAGAAAAAAGCATCATCAAAATAGGGATAAAGAGCGAGTATAAAGTTGTGATAAAACCACTCTTCGCAACAGTCGTGAAATTCAATCCCAACGTTTGAAAAA
>JAGOVS010000221.1 GCA_018060625.1 Bacteriovorax sp.
TTTTTTCGTTCACGCTTCTCCAGGGTCACCGACCGCACAAATTACCCCACGTCTGTTTTGGGGGGGGTGGGGGGGGGGGGGGGGGGGGGTAGAGCCCCCACCAGCATTTCTCTAAGCAGCCATCTACTCTTCTTAATTAAGCTTTTTCAGAGTGCCCTGCAAGTCTTCATGAGGATTATTTTTGCGATCACTGACTGTGTCATTATTTATCTTTAATGTTGGTAATGACTTTATTATTTCTTCTTCGTATACATTTATTATTTTGAATGTATTTTTTGTTTCGATTTTTTCACCTAGCTTTAATATTGGTAATGACTTTATTATTTCTTCTTCGTATACATTTATTATTGTGAATGGATTTTCTGTTTCGATTTTTTTATCTAGCTTTAATGTTGGTTCATCTTTTTGTTTTAGATTTTTACAACTTCCTCGCAAGTACTCAGGAAGGACCTTTGCTGATTTTGTTAGGGAGGATGCTTTTTTTGATTCATTAAGATTTTTTCGAGCTGTTGACAGGTTATCAGAAAATCTATCCTTTAATTTCCATATTTTGTTTGTTTTTTTTCTTTCTATTTCTTTTAATTCCTGCCTTTCTATTTCTCTTATTGCCTCTTCTAATTCTTTTTTTTCTATTTCATTTATTATTTCTTCTAATTCTTGTTTTTCTAATTCTTGTCTTTCTAATCCCTCTAGTTTGTTTAAGGCATTTTGAGCGCATTTTTTAATGTGATGATTATTGGTTTCCTTAATTACGAGCTTAAAGTACCATTTAGCTTCACCTGGCTTCCCCTCCTTAGCAGCTAGCTCCCCCAGAGAGAAAGTCGCGTCTCGATTTCTTTTTTCATGTGCTCTGTTCAATAAATGTATAGCATAATTATAATTTTCAGATTTTTCCTTCTTAAGAAGTAAAAGAGCTTCCTGAACCATAGCTTGGGGATCCTCTTTTCTATCTTCTTCGATGTATATTGAAGAGCTGGAAGTAACAATGTAATTCTCGGCCTTAAAATCCTCGAACATATACTTGTCCAAGACTGGTTGATCACGATACGACGGTTGAGTCTCTTCACTATCTTCTTCGATGTACGTTGAGTTAGTAGTATCGGAATCATTATCCTTGTAATAATAATCATCATTCATACCCAAAACAGATTGAGATAAAAATGTCGCACAAAGAAGAGATATAGAAGTTGCATTAAGTGTTTTTTTCACAAAAAGGTTGTTTAACATCATGATTTAGTATCTTTCTACCATTAATTGATTAACGAAACAGACTTATAGCGATGATTGATTTTGTTTGCAAGAAGGTTTCTAAAATTTTATAAAAATTTAAATTTTTGTACCAGACCTAAAGAAAAAAAGCCCTTTGCAGCTCAGATTATATGAGGTGATATGTGATCAAGAAGAACAGTAAATATGATATATGGATAAAGTAAAACACCAAAACTACTTTATCAGAGTTCCAACCTTAACTTAGACAATCATAATTCGAATGTACCCAAAATACTCAGAGAGAGAGGAGGCTTACGCTCCCCTCTTTCGCTCCACCTGAAGTTGACGTAATTTACGGTGAAGAGCGGATCGTTCCATCCCAATGAAACTGGCTGTTCTTGAAATGTTTCCAGCGAATTTTTGAACTTGCGCAAGGAGATATTCTTTTTCAAAATATTCTCGCGCTTCACGTAAAGACATGGACAGAAAATCCGGAGCACTTTGTAAGGTGATGGTGGGTAAGTCTTCTCCTCTCACCTCTGGAGGAAGTTCATCAGGAGACACGACAGCATCATTGGCAGCAGGGGTCATAATAAGGGCCCTTTCAACCACATTCCGCAGCTCATGTATATTTCCTGGCCATGCATAGGTTTTCATCAAAACAAGGGAAGCTTCAGAAAACTGACGTTTCGGAACGCCCGCTTGACGAGAAAGGTGATCGACGAAATACTGAACAAGTTCAGGGACATCCTCGTATCGATCCTTTAAGGGTGGTAAATGTAGAGATACCACATTCAAGCGATAATAAAGATCTTCACGGAAAATTCCAGCTGTAATGAGAGATTTTAAGTCGTACTTTGTGCCCGCAAGTATGCGGACATCTGTAGAAACATTTTGACTCCCTCCTACACGTTTAAATGTTTTCTCATGGAGAAAGCGAACAAGTTTTGCTTGTACATCGAGGGGAAGTTCTGTGACTTCATCAAGGAAAAGGGTCCCGCCATGGGCTTGTTCAAGAATGCCAAGTTTACGAGGTAAATGGGTTGTCGCTTCTGCACCTAAAAGTTGTGTCTCGATAGATTCGTTAGAATCTGTCTTACAATGGAGTACATAGAAAGGATTAGAAGAACGCTTGGAATTCTCATGAATTTCCCGTGCTACCAACTCTTTTCCCACACCTGCGGGCCCCATCAACAAAATGCGACTGTTGGTGGGCGCTATTTTTTCAATGGTTTTACGAACCACTTGAATAGCTGGAGAATGCCCAATCATTCGAGGAAGGGTTACTTCTTCTTTAAAATGACGGTTCTCCCTTCGTAAGGTTGCTGCTTCCAAGGCACGAGAGACAATCAGCAAAAGACGATCCATCTTAAAGGGTTTTTCGATAAAATCGTAGGCTCCCAATTTGATAGCATTAACGGCCGTTTCTACGGTTCCATGACCACTAATCATAACAATAGGTAAGTCAGGATTGGTTTTTTTGATCAGTTCAAGAATTTTGAGTCCATCATATTTCGGATCTCCAAGCCATACATCTAAAATTAAAAGACTCGGTTGACGAACAGAAATCTCTTCAAGGGCCTTTTCTCCGGTTGATGCAACGCGGGTTGTAAAACCTTCATCACTCAAAATTCCCGATACAAGATCTCTGATATCTGGCTCATCATCAACGACTAGAATATCTTGACTCATTTTTAAAGTCCCCTAACATATCGTGAGTTCGACATAATATACGCACTTGCGTTTCCCCAGTTCATCATTCTTGCGAAGGCAGAAACCCAGTCAGACGTCTGAAACAAAACAATTTTTTCCAATTTATACGAGATAGGTCTTTTTTTCTCAGCTTTTTCCTGGGTTCCTGCCTTCGCAGGAATGACAAACTGGGGGGTTTGAATCTTCATGTTCAACGCCTTTGCTAAATTGAGAACGATATAGTCACTTTATTTTTATGCATTTTTTAAATTCTCACACCGAACTTATGTTAAATACAATTTGCACCAAGGCTCCTCCATCGGGCTGATCATGGAAGCTCATCTTTCCACTATGATCTTCTACGATTTTTTTGACAATCGCAAGTCCTAGCCCTGTTCCTTTCTCACGAAAAGTCACATAAGGTTCAGTTAAACGCTCACGACCCACAGGTGGAAAGCCAATGCCATTATCTCTGATGCTGAGAGTAACCCTTGAATGCTCTTCTTTCAAGCTTAGTGTGACGTGCCCGTCTTTTATTTTTTTTTGTTCTATCGCTTCAATAGCATTCTTTATAAGATTCGTCAGAACTTGGCCCATTTGTTCTCGATCACAAGGGAAAGTGAGCGTTTTTAGAGGGGAATCCATCTCAAACTGAATATCAGGATGACTGTGTTTCTGGAGAAAAAGTTCTTCTTTACATACCTTTACGATATTTTCTGGTTTAATGTTGGGAGCCGGCATACGAGCAAAAGATGAAAACTCGCCCACTAACTTTCCAATATGATCAACTTGCCGAATGATAGTATCTACACAATTTTGAAATGTTTCCTCGTCTGATGAGATTTGTTTCGTATATCGTCTCTTTAAACGCTCAGCTGAAAGCTGAATGGGCGTCAAAGGATTTTTAATTTCATGAGCAATTCGGCGAGCCACATCGGCCCAAGCTGCTTTTCTCTGGGCAGCTTGCAGTTGAGTGATGTCATCAAAGGTTACCACGTAACCTGCAATCTCTTCATGTCTTAAGTTTCGAGAAAGAC
>JAGOVS010000222.1 GCA_018060625.1 Bacteriovorax sp.
GGAGACAATTCATGTTCAATCGATCGCTAATGGCCTCTTCATTACTCCTTACTCTTACGCTAACCTCGTGTGCTCCAAAACACTCAGGAAAAGGTGGGTTTATTCTAAGTGATTATTTCAGTATGCGTCAACAAGGAGTCACACCCTATGTCGGTTTGATTCAGTTACAAACGCGTCCACTATTGGCAGATGTGCAAATGCTCAATGGGAAAGCAGTCATTGATGAAGAAGCTAAAAAGGCCATTATTGCTGAACAAGAAGAAGTCATCGCAAGACTGCAAGAGCTCTCTGCAGATATCAAAATAATTTCAACTTATAAGTTAGTCTTAAATGCAGTGGCCTTCGTTGCGACAAGTGACTTGTCAGAGAAAATTTCTAAAATCCAAGGAGTCACTAAGGTTGTTGAAAATAGCAACTTTGCGAGACCTAAAACAGTTTCTCTTGAAAAGAGACTTTCAGATCTTGAAATCTCTCTTCCGGTAAAAGGAATTAATGAGCACAATACAGTCACTTTTATTGGTGCTGATAAAGTGCATAGAGCAGGTATTAGTGGTCAGAATATGAAAATTGGGATTATTGATACAGGTATCGATTACACTCACTCTATGTTTGGCGGACCAGGCACCAAGGATGTTTACACCGCCATTAATCCAAATGTTGCAAACGACTATTTTCCAAATCAAAAAGTTGTTGGTGGCATGGATTTCGTAGGAACAGATTTCTCTGCAGGAGACGTCGATGTTGCTCGAAATATTCCCAAGCGTGATCCAAACCCAATAGATGAAGCAGGTCATGGAAGCCATGTTGGTGGAACTGTAGCTGGAATCGGTGATGGAGTAAAAACCTATTCTGGAGTTGCACCTGAAGCAAAACTTTATGCCCTAAAAGTTTTTGGAAAAGAAGGGAGTACTTCTGAAGTTGCAGTCATCGATGCACTTGAGTATGCTGCAGACCCAAGCGAAAAACTAGATCCCTCTGAGCGCTTAGATGTCGTCAACCTTTCTTTGGGGGGAGGATACGGAAAGCCAAAAGTTTTTTATACTGAGGCCATTAAAAATTTAACAAACGGTGGAACGATCGTCGTTGCATCAGCTGGAAATTCTGGAGATAATCCGTACATTGTAGGGGCTCCCTCAACGGCCGATGCTGCAATCTCTGTTGCCGCTGCAATAGATGATATGCCTCAAAATATAACTTTTCCGGCCCTTGCTCTTACTATAGATGGAAAAGAAACACTTCTTGAAGAAATTGAAGCGATGATTGGAGCTTCCGCCGTTGATAGTCGCGTATCAGGAACACCTGTGTATATTGGAAATGGGGCGGATTCTATTGCTGAAGATGTCAAGGTGGCCGTGAGTGGAAAGATTGCTTTAATGGATCGCGGGGTTATTACTTTCGCGGATAAATTAGAATTAGCACTTAAATTAGGAGCAACGGGTGTTGTCGTCGCCAATAACCAGGATGGAAATCCATTTCCAATGGGTGGAGATAAGAAAATCGAGATTCCCGCGGTCATGGTTTCAAAGGCCGTTGGGGCACAAATGAAAGAAGCGCTCGCCAATAAAGTTGAAGTGTCAGTGAATTTCTCTTCGGGAAAAATTATTACTCGCGATGATCTAATTGACACCATTACTGATTTTTCTTCTAGAGGGCCACGATCAATTGACTCTCTTATTAAACCTGAAATTGCAGGCCCTGGAGCAAAAGTCATTTCAGCCGCAGTAGGCAGCGGCACTGAGGGGGTTCAATTAAATGGAACATCGATGTCTGGACCACATATTGCTGGAGTCATGGCCCTTTTAAAACAGGCCAATCCAACCTTAAACGTTGCTCAATTAAAAGCAAAAGTTTTAAACAACTCAAAGATCATGATGACGGAGAATGTTTACGTCCCAGTATCGCTACAGGGGGCGGGAAGAGTTCAAGTCGACCGTGCCTTTAGATCAAAAGTTCTAGCGATGCCGGCCACTCTTTCTCTGGGAGAAGTTTCTGTCTCTAGTAATAAGACAATTGCCAAAGTTGTAACGGTTTCGAATCTTTCAGATAAAGACATTGTTTTTTCTTCAAAAGCAATGAGTAGCAAAAATATTGTTGTGAACTTACCAGGGTCTTTTAAAGTAAAGGCCAATAGCTCGACGAAAGTAACTGTAAGTTTCACGCTTTTACGATCAGCTGAAGATAAGTCTAATATTGAATCAGATGGTTTTGTCACTCTTACATCAGGAGATGGGACAGAGAATATTAATCTTCCTTTTTTAGCGATTGTGAACAAGGTTACCGATATAACTGCTTCTGATTTTCTTACGATGACAAATTCAAAAGTGGATCAAATGGGAGCACAGGTTAATCTATTGCTTGTCAATAAAGGGCAAAATGCGGGAGATGCTTTGGTCTTTAACCTTTTAGGGACAGACGATCGAAAAGTATTAACACCTCCAATGAATCTTTCTAAGAGCACAACTTGTGATTTGGAAGCGGCCGGAATTCGAGTTGTCACTAAATCAGATGCCAAGGGAGCGGAGAGAAAAATGCTGCAAGTGGGAGTGAAGTTATACGATGCTCTTACGCAGTGGCAGCCTTGTGATATTTCATTGCAGGTTGATAACAATAACGATGGAATTGCCGATCTTGAGCTCCTTGGGATTAAAGCAGGATACGTTAGCGGTATTACTTTTGATATATTTGCTTCTCTTCTTCTCGATGCCCAGTCAGCTCGAGAAATAAGAAAAAATTTCGAACTTGCCCCTAAAGAAGTGAAGGAGAATTATCTTCCAGCATTAAGAGATACTGCTGAGATGAAATTTTATGATCATTCTGATGTTGCCGTTATTGAAACAGATATCACTAAAATCGTGACAGATGCTAAAGGTAATATCGGTATTAAATTAGCGGTATCTTTTCTTGAGTCGGATGATAATTCAGACGACTTTTTAGGAAGCCATGAAAATAAATGGCAAAAAATTAATATCAGTGAGAATGCGTTCGCTTTCTATGACATGCCTGAAGTTGTAACGGTCAATGCTAATGACCAAGAGACTCTTGCGATGAAACGAGGAGCAGGAAGTGCGAGACTTCTTGTTCTCTACCCAAATAACGCTGGGGCCATGAATGATATTTCTAAGGATAAGCAATCGCAAATCCTTGTGGAAAAGTTGCAAAAATAAAGTTGAATTTGAATGTTATGAAAAGAAAAGGCCTACATGAAAATGTAGGCTTTTTTTATTTTAACTAACATTATTGAATACAGTTAGTCTCTTTTGCCATTACCCATCCTATAACATCTTGAGATCTAACATATAAAAATTTAAGATTGGGAAAATTAGGATCAGGGTCTAATTTTGATTCATTTAGATATTCAAGATTGTTAGGAGATGGAAAGTCGTGATCTATCGTAAATTCATTATTTTTAAATTGCCAGTTTTTGTTTTGATGGCCAGCAATAAAGCTGCATTGGGTAGTTGTGGATAATGAAGAAGTCTTATTCGCTTTAATTGACATCAAATTTGTCTCAGATGTTTTTATTTTATCCAAGGATTCTATAAGTTTCTTCATCTGTCTCAAATTTGAAAGAGATTGTTTATCTGAAATTTTTGTTGTCGGAAAATTTTTTAAATAATTATTAATTTTTAAAATCACCGCCGCATTTTCTTTATTATTAAGATCGCGATATAAATCCCACTGGAACCATTCAAAGGCCGTTCTTTCGATACTATATTGAGCAGAAGCATCATAAATAGATTTATTAAGTTCGATTAAGGTATGAAAGTAATCAACTCCAAATGTCGCAAATGGCATCTCAGTTTTTTGATTAAGAACTTTCATGTCAGTTTCGTAGTACTTAATGGCCATTTTTATTGTGGTAGCGAGAACTCGTAAATGAGTATCTACTGCACCAATCTCATTTATATCTGCTTCTTTATTTAAGA
>JAGOVS010000223.1 GCA_018060625.1 Bacteriovorax sp.
GCTTCACCAAGGAAATAAGATCAAAATTATGAGATTAGGAACCTTTAAGACTTTTCAACTTAAGGCAAGGGATGGATATAACCCACGAACAGGGGAGGCGATGAAAATCCCTGAAAAGGTCATTGTTAGATTTCGAGCAGGGGCAAAATTGAAGGAAGAGGTTGCGTAAGCTTTTTAAAATAAAATGTGTAGAGGAGGACATTCTTATGCTTCGTTCTCTCGAATGACCTCTCTCGTAAATAGACCTCTTGAGACTCCTATAATAGCTCTTAAGGGGAAAAGGGATTGGAAATTATCTTTCGCTGCTGTAGGGCCTTCTATGGGGCTTGAAGATAGGTTTAAATTTCAACAATCGATTTTCTTAAAACTAAAATAGGGCTTCATCCGGAGGATGCGCACTTATGCACGATTGCAAATCGTGACGTGCTTGACGGCCACGGGCGTTATGAAAAATGAGAGTTTTCTTACGATTTTTTGTCAAAGGTCGGTGATATCCCCCCCTTAAAAAGAGAGCGCCGTCGGCAGGACCGCATGTCACGATTTGCAATCGTGGTTAAGTGCGCACTTAGAAATTCTCGTGATATCCTCATTCGCTTTGCTCATATATTTTTTGATTAGGTTTGAGGATATGGAAAAATTTAGGGAGCGAAGCGAGTAAAGACTGTCATGTCGATTTTTAGACATGCGCGCTTACATGTTGCCTCCGGCAACGGCACTTTGTCGCATGCGACTTAGACCACAACACGAGCTTGAGAAGATTTTTTGTCAAACGCAACCTCAACAGAAAATGCTGAGGGGGGGGAAAGCGTAAGGGAGAATTTGTCAGACACAGGAATTTGAGGCAGGTCTCGAAAATCGCCAAGGGCGTTAGGAGATAAATTTGAAAATTTCTCGACTACGCAATATGTGTTGCCAAAAACGGCAACACGAGAGGGCGAAAAATATTTTTGACCTCTCTCTCTCAAAAGGAACGTAGGGTCGAGGAAGAGTATGACCTGGATCAATCCCTTTTTAGAGAAACAGTTACTTGAAATTATTTCTTTTTTTAATTTTATTGGTCTCTCTTAAGTCTGTGATTTGCATCTCATACTCGCTATGACCACCATTAGCCATTACCTCTTGGATCATATGAATGAAGTCGGGATCAACGAATGCTTTCCCATTTTTATCTATCATAACGCATTCAGAGGGGATTCTTATATCGATCATGCTTTTATCGCCAGATGTGCGAGTGCTTATTTGAAGTTTATCATTTTTCATAAAAATACATCCTTTAATGGTTCTCTCATTTTGTAATTCTTTTTTAAAGAATGATTCAAGGATGAACCTTCTCATCCTTGAATCGATGGTGAGATAAGGCCGAATTTATCGCGCGGGTCAAGGGCCCCAAAGGGGGCAAGCTTTGCTTGCGCACCCTTGACGCGCATAACGACAATGAAGGCACTCTATTTTATTTTCATTAATAGTGAAAACGACAGGAAAGGATTCGAATTTTTTGATTATCAACTGAATAAACAAGTCGATGTTCCTGGTCTATACGACGAGACCAACAACCTGCCAAAGAGTGTTTTAAAGGCTCAGGTTTTCCTGTCCCATTGAAAGGATCTTTGGCTATTTCTTTAATCAGGCACATTATTTTCTCTGCTTTCTTCCTATTTTTCTTGATCCAATAAGAAAGATCCTCAATAGCATTAAGATCAAATTCCAAGTTCTTCATGGACTTCTTCAAGGGTTTTCCCTTCTTTTCTGTTGAGTGCCTCCAGAAGTCTTTTGAGATTTTCAGGAGATCGTGAAAGATAAGCAGTTTCCTCTAAAGAACGATAATCATCCTCAGAAAGGAGCATAACATTTTCTCCTTTACGCCTCTTAACAAGCAGAGGCTTATGCTCAGAACAAACCTGATCAAGATAGCTTTTTAAACTTTTTCTCATCTCAGAATAAGAAATTTCAAGTGACATATGGCCCTCATTATATTGTACAATATTATTGTACAATATAAAATACCACTATGCAATAAAAAAGCCTCTCAAGAAAAAAATATCTTGAGGGACTCTCATTTTTTATTGCCTTAAAATCCATTTACCAGAACTTTTAAGGAGGGGCCCTCAAAGAAACACAAGAAGATTTAGGCCTGTGTGAGGAAACGACTTCTTTTTTTAAATGATCTCTCCCTTTTCGAGCAGTCCTTTTCAAAGTTTCTAACAATAAAGATGGTTTTCTCTTCTCACGATCCAAGGATTTCTTCTTTTCAAGAACCTCTTCAGCTTCAAAAACCACCTCAGGCCCACTCTCTAACAAAAGTTTACTTCTTAACTCAACTCCCATCATAGGCTTAGACTCAACCTTAAATTCAGGTTCATGCGTACAACCACATGACTCTTCCTCATGAACTTTAGAGCAACCTTCACTATTTTCAATTAATTTCATCTTCAAATACTGCTTCGCTCCAAAGTGCCAACCACTAAGCTCTTTTAAAAGGGTGCTCTCACAAATCCTACAAGAGCATTCCTTATGAACTCCCTCTTCATCGATCTGCACCAAATTAGCGTTTTCAACCTCAACCATCTTTTTTTCTTTACGAAGCTTACTAAAAAACCCTCCATAACCCACCATACGTCTTCCTTTTAAAGCATAATGCAAGTTTTCGATTACCTCAGGCGGCGCATAGTCTTTCCCTTCTTCATTCTTAAAAATATAAGAAGAAGGCTTCGTCGCATATTTTGCCACCTCCCCTATAATTCCCTCTAAAGTTCCCTTCTCTCTTTTTTTAACTTTTTTAACGTTTACCTGTGTAATGCGATCATCTTGCATACACTGTCTCCAAAGCTTCAACCACTTTTCATGAGGAATATATAGCCCTTTGTTTTTATAAAAATAATTACGAGGCACCATCAGTAAAGCGTGAAAATGGGGATGATAATCATTTCGATCCTCATTATACGTAAGTTCTAATGACCTAAACCATGACCGCACCGCTCCCTTCACAACTTTAAGCCCCATAAGCTTTCGCCATGCTGCCGTCATCTGATCAATACTCTTATTTAAAATCTCTCCCTTCTCATTTATGATCGTTAATGTCAGAAGAATAGGGACATCTGTTGAGTATTTTTCTTGATGCCAGTGAACAAGATCGATGATCTGCTTTCGTATAACTAAGGATTTCCGCCATTGGCACATCACACATAGCCGTGCCTTACAAAAATAAGCCTCAATGAGCCTCTTCCCATGTTCCCCACGAGGACAAACTCCATGTAACAAATAATTTCCACAGGAAGCTATGTTTTCCCCATACCTTTTAAGCTCTAAAATTGAAAAATATGCCTCTGAGATAATTAAAGAATCGATCTTATGCTTTCTCCAAGGTCGTTCTTTTCCTGAGGAATTTAAGTCCGTTAGAGATTCTGATGAAAATTGGTATTGACTGTTTTGACTTTTTTTCTTATTTTTCATTTAGAGAGGCCTTTGTTATTTTTAGTTTCTTTGCAGAAAATCAAAAGTACAAAGCCTTTCTTTTTTTTTCAAGCCCCTTTCTTCCTTCCCCCTTCTATTTTCCTAAAATCTCCAAAATCCCAAAAAACAGACTTTTAAAAAAAACGGCACGAAAAAAAGCAAAAAAACATGCCGCAACGCCAGGCGCAGACAGGCGAAAATCGACATTGGTTTCGATCGCAATTGTTTCTATATAATCAAGATAAATAGTCGACCCTAAAAAAAACCGAATCTCCCCCCCAAAGGGGAAGTGCCTTCATTGTCGCTATGCGCGTCAAGGGTACGCAAGCAAAGCTTGCCCCCTTAGGGGCCCTTGACCCGCGCGACAACTCCGGCCTTTTCTCACCATCGGTTCAAGGATGAAAAGGTTCATCCTTGAACCTTTCTCTAAAAAAGATTATTTTTTGAAAGCGTCTTCTTTGAGGTCTCTTTT
>JAGOVS010000224.1 GCA_018060625.1 Bacteriovorax sp.
ACAGTACAGATTTCAGCTTGGGCCAGGCCCATACAGCAGAAGATAAAAAGACCCATAAATGATTTCATCATGTTTTTTCTCCAAGAAAAATTGATTCACTTAACTCATGGTTTAACGAATCCATTGCGCTTTATCAATTTGAGTTTAGTTAAAAAGCTAAAAAAGGGCCGACTAGCGGCCCTCTGTAAGACTTTGAGAAAAAAGAACAGGAACGTGGATTCATTATGGCACTAGTAATTTAAGCACCCTCTCCTGTCCAATCGTTCTAATGAAGCCGGCAAGCTTTGGACCTTTTTCAAGGTTAATTAATTTTTTATAGAGGAGGGTGAAAACGTCCATAGGTTCAAGTTCGAGAGCATTAATCATCTCGTACATTTTCTCATGGAGGGCCTTATCATCAGAAATACTTTTCCATTCATTGGATAAATACGTATAAAGCGTACTAAGGAAGATTGTTTGTTTGTCATTCATTTCTATTTTGAGTGCTTCTTTATTTAAAGAAAACTTAAATTCCTCTGGGGCCGAGTTTTCAATCCAATAGGCCGCTCTTTGCGCTCTTTCTTTAAAGCGTCTTTCATCGCGTTCATTTTTAATATCATTGTTATAGAATCCTCTTGCGCGAGAGACATCGAGGTCATTAATTTGCAGGACATTACAAAGGTGGCGGAAGGCCGGCTGAAAAGGCATTTCAGTTGGTGCTTCGCCGATTTGAGAGAGTTCATAAACTCTTTTGGCCATGGCCACTTTTTTCTCGTTACCGGATTCTACCCCAAAGGCCAGTCTTTCCATTCGATCAAAATCTTCGTAATTTTTCACAACATCTAAATCAAAGCTTAAGGCAAAATCAGTATTCGTTTTATAAGAAGCAAAAATCCAACGAACCATTTCAGGCTCGTAAACCTCGAGTACATCATTGACAGTGACTAAATTCCCTTTAGAGGAACTCATTTTTCCGCCCATTCCTTTGATAGAGACGAAGTCATATTGCAAATACATTGGTGGCTTCCAATCATAGACCTGGGCCACTATTTCTTTGGCCGTTGTAAATGAGCCCCCTTCACTTGAATGGTCTTTTCCACCTGGTTCGAAGTCAACTTTTTCAAACGCCCAACGCATAGGCCAGTCCATTCTCCAAGGAAGTTTGGCCCTGGTTGTTGTATTGAGATTTTCAAGCCCATGATGCTTACATTCATCGAACTCACAGACATAAGTGATGGTCGAGTCACCATCATAATGAGTGACAGCGGTTTTATCGCGATTGCATTTTTCACAGTAGACCGATACAGGCCACCAGTTGTTATCAAGTGGAGTGGCCCGCCATTTATTGAGGATGCCCGCAATGATATCTCGTTTTTTCAAGGTGTTTTTAATTTGCTCGCGGTATTCTCCCCCTCGGTATTTCTTTGCTTGATAGAGTGGCTCAACAACTACGCCCATCTTGGCAATTTGCTCTTCAAAATTTTTTTCGTGATGAGCAGCGTATGATTCGTGCGCACCAAAGGGATCCGGGGTGTCAACAATTGGGTTAAAAAGATATTTGGCAAGCTCGTCTTGTTTAGGGAGATTGAGAGGCACTTTTCTAAAGGTGTCATAGTCATCCCAAGAGAAAATAAAACGCACTTTTTTTCCTCGTTTTTTTAGTGCCCGAGCAACGAGATCAACAGTGATGACTTCCCTGAAATTTCCAAAGTGGACGACTCCCGAAGGAGTGATCCCAGAGGCCAGGGTGTAGAGATCTTTATCAGCATTAGCTCGAATAAGTTTATCGGCAGTTAAATCCGCCCAGTGAACAGCGTCGTTGAGTGCTTGACTCATAATCCTTCCTTTCTCACTTAATAAAGTGTTTTATAATCCTAATTTTGCTTTAAGTTGATCTTGGGTCAGTTCCCCTTTGTCACAGGCCATATTAACAACCATTAAGGCTTCCTGGGCCAGGGCGCGCTCCTGTGCGGCGCAAAGAGCGAGGTCAATATGCTTTTGATTTTTGACTTCTGAGAACTTGACGAATTTTTTTAAAAGAATGATGGCCTCATCAAATGAAATCAGGGATGTCATGTGCTTTTCCTTGAGAAACTTTGGGGGGGTAATCTCTTATTTTTATCACCCCAAAGGCGAAAATGAAATATTTTTCCACCATCCATTATTTTTCACGGCCATGCTAAAATGAATGGATGATGTTAAACGTATTTAAATTCTTGACTATTCTTATCTTTTTAGCTGATGCGCATGGGCTTGAGGTGAAAAAAGTAAAAAACAAATTCTTTTTGTCTGACTCAACTTGTGAAAGGCCCATAGAAACCGTTGGGCATTTAGAGAAATGGGGCCAAAGTACGTTAAAAAGCATGAAGGCCTGTGATTTAAAAAAGCTACAAACATTCGAAGATGAGAAAACGGGAGATTGTAAAGTTGATATCAGCAATTGTCTTCCCGACCATGTTTTGAAATTTCAGGGAATTTCACCAGAAAACAGTGGCCCTAATTGTTGGAATCTGGCCCTGGTCATGAAAGGCATTTTACCTAATTTGCGTTATACTCCTCCTGAGGAGATGGCCTA
Source organism: Bacteriovorax sp. (assembly GCA_018060625.1). Lineage (GTDB taxonomy): Bacteria > Bdellovibrionota > Bacteriovoracia > Bacteriovoracales > Bacteriovoracaceae > Bacteriovorax. The sequence continues at coordinate 2,555 of JAGOVS010000224.1, forward strand.
CTACATGCGGCCGCCACTTTGTCGACAAATCAGCAATCATGAGAAAAAAATTCCTGGAGATGTGGGGGCCATTAGGCTCTCACGACCTGAGGGGGTGCAAGAATACCACGGCTTTATTTATATCTCTGATGATTTTGCATATTCTAAAAATGGATTTTCAAAAATGAGCCCGTATTCTCTTCAACCATTGGAGAACGTTTTGAGAACGTACCAAGTTTCTAAGGATAAAGAATGCAGGCGTAATGAAATTGATACCCAATCAAATTGCAAAGTGGCAACAAGTTATTTTAGATGCATAAGTATGGAAGAGTATCTTGCCTCTCATTCTGAAATCCCAAAAGAAATAAGCATGGCCTTAAAGCAAGTGAATTTATTCGAAGGGTGTTTAGAGAGACAAACATTCACGAATCAGATTCTAACAAAAGAAGCAACTCAAGGACTTACAGCAAGTCTAGAAGCACTAACTTTTTATGTAAAAAAAGAATTAGAAAATAAAGAAAAAATTCAAGGGCCAGAACACCAGTTTCTTTTAGGAAGAATTCTCTTAGAGCTTGATGGAATTCTTAGTCAGTTATCGGAAAATGATAAAACTGATTCAACCCAAGAGATTTTTGCTTTTGCCGAAAGCTTTTCGACAGCACTTGAAGAATTACAAGGAAAGAAATGAAAAATCTATTTTTAGTGATGATGGCCATTCATTTAGTCAACTGCTCCCAGATGAATTCAACGATTCCTCATTCAGGGATCACCAACAGGGCACCCAGTGAATATGATGAGGTCATAACATCTAAAAAATTATCAACAATGAGGCCGGTGCAAATCTTAAATAGATTAAAGAATGATCCGCAAACAATCTTTATGGTTGAACCGACTTTCATTTCGTTTTGGGGAGAAAGTGAAATTTTAGAACTAATGAATTATCTAAATGATCATTCTGTAGCGGCCCCTGTCGTTAGTACTATTAGCAGTATTAGCTGCAGAGGACATGAATTTCTTTCAACCGTGGCCCGGGAAGCACAACATCTCATAAACGCCATTAAAGAAAAGAAATATCCCCAGGCCTTATGTTCAACGTATGATTTTCATCCATAAGTTTATTTACGATAGGCGTTGCTATAGTCTTGCATCAGACTGAAGGTTTCCTCGATTAAATCAGCAGTTGGTTTATAAAAATCATCTTTTCGAGGATGCAGTGGAAGAGGCAGTTTTCGCTTTAAATAGAGAGCATCGCTTAAGAGTCTAATCGTTCGTCCGTTACCATCGAGAAAAGGATGAATAGCAATAAGCATTTTTTCTAAAATAACCACATTTTTAATATATTCTTTATCAGTTTGTGATTGTCTTAAGGCATCTCTTG
>JAGOVS010000068.1 GCA_018060625.1 Bacteriovorax sp.
CACCTCATAAATGCGAAGAAGTTGCTCGACAACTCCTTTAATGGAATCCAGTGGTAAACTAGTCGCCGCATCCGAGAGGGCCTTGGAAGGATCTGGATGCGTTTCCATAAATAGACCATCGGCCCCTGCGGCAATGGCCGCACGAGCAAGAACTAAAATCTGCTCTCTCTTTCCTCCCGTAGCATTTCCCAGTCCTCCTGGTCTTTGCACACAGTGAGTAGCATCATGAACCGTCTTAACTCCAAAGCTTTTCATTATTTGAAAAGAGGCCATATCCACCACAAGATTATTATACCCAAAACTGGACCCTCTTTCCGTCAAAAGTATTTGCTCCTTAGGAAGGAAAGTTGTCGCCTTATCTACGATATTTTTAGTTTCTTCGGGAGAAAGAAATTGTCCTTTTTTAACTTTTAAAATGCGTCCATACTTTGCACAAGCTTCTGCCCCAGCAGCAATGATGTCTGTTTGACGACATAAGAAGGCCGGCACTTGAAGCACATCCACTACACTGGCCAATTTCATGGCCTGAGAAGCCTCATGAAAATCCGTTAGAACAGGAAGACCAAATGTGTCCTTAACTTTTTTAAGAATTCTCATTCCTTCATCAATTCCAGGTCCACGATAAGAATTAATTGAAGTTCGATTGGCCTTATCAAAACTTCCTTTATAAGTCAGAGTGATTTGATCCTTAAAGGGGGCAAGATCGCGCACGAGGCGTTCCGCAATGCTCAAGGCAAGTTCTTCACTTTCTAAGACACAGGAACCAATAAAAAGATCTAATTTTGCTTTTTTCATTTCTTATTTCCTAGACCGGTCAGACTCTTCAATGAATGACTTAAAGAGTGGATGAGGTGAAAAAGGTTTTGATTTAAATTCTGGATGATACTGGCAGGCAATGAAGAAGGGATGATCTTTAAGTTCAATTACTTCCACTAAACTTAATTCTTTATTAAATCCAGAAACAATCATGCCAGATTTTGTTAGTTTATCGATATACATATTATTGACTTCCAAGCGGTGACGATGGCGCTCGTGAATCGTCTCTTCTCCATAAATTTTGCGAGCAAGACTCCCCTCCGCTAAAGCGCACTCATAACTTCCTAAGCGCATATTGCCCCCCTTACTTCCCAGGGCCCGCTGTCCTTCCATGTAATGAATGAGATGATCTCCTCCACTTTGGAATTCTTCAGAAGTCGCTTCACTTATACCTGCCACATGGCGGGCAAATTCAATAACTGAGAGCTGAAGACCAAGACATATACCAAAGAATGGAATTTTTTTAGTACGAGCATACTCGATGGCCTTAATTTTTCCCTCTGTCCCTCTTGCTCCAAAGCCTCCAGGAACTAAAATTCCTTGAACATCCTTAAAGACCTCATTTAGATCGGCCACTTTTTCTAATTGTTCTGAATCAATATAAACGGGAATAAATTTAAGCTGATTAGCTATCGCCCCATGATTAAGAGCTTCATCTAAAGATTTATAAGACTCAGTCAGCTCTGTATACTTTCCAACAATTCCAATTTTCACAGTCCGCAATGGATGAGTAAAATTATAAACCACTTTTTCAAGATCAGCGATTTTAGGCGCTGGAGTCCAAATTCCCAAAAGCTCACTTATGCGCTCATCTAATCCTTGCTTATGAAACTCTAAAGGTACTTTATAAATAGAGTCCATATCGATGCTTTGAAAGACATTTTTTCTGCTTACGTTACAAAAACGAGAAATTTTATCAAGTGTGTCTTCATCAACTTCTCGATCAGAACGAGAAATGATGATGTGGGGTGAAAGTCCTTGCGACATCAATTCCTTCACAGAGTGCTGGGCCGGCTTTGACTTTAACTCTCCTGCGGCAGCTATATAAGGAAGTAAAACAAGATGAATAAAAAGAACGTGGGCCGCTCCTTCATCATGGGCCAATTGGCGAATCGATTCAATAAAAGGCAGTGATTCAATATCACCAACCGTTCCCCCAATTTCTCCAATCAATAGATCGGAATTTTCAGCTGCGATATGAATTCTTCTTTTAATTTCGTCAGTGATATGAGGAACAACTTGCACTGTTTTCCCAAGATAAATGCCTGCACGCTCATTTTCAATAACCTTTAGATACACTTGGCCTGTCGTAAAATTGCTCTCACGCTTAAGTGTCAGCGATGTAAATCTCTCGTAGTGCCCGAGGTCCAAGTCCGTCTCTGCTCCGTCATCCGTCACAAACACTTCTCCGTGTTGGGTTGGACTCATCGTTCCTGGATCAACGTTGATATAAGGATCCATTTTCAACATCGCCACTTTTATTCCACGACGCTCAAGTAAGCTTGCGATACTGGCCGCCGCTAATCCCTTTCCCAAGGAACTGGCAACTCCGCCTGTAATAAAAATAAACTTCTTATGCTTTTTCATTTCTGCCATTTAAAACCTCTTCTACTTTTTTTATATCTTCTGGTCGATCAACTCCCACGATCTCGCTCTCCGTTAAAGAGGCCCCAATTGAGAGACCCATTTCTAGCGCACGTAATTGTTCGAGTTTTTCACATTTTTCTAATCGCGTTTCTTTATGATTGGCAAAGGCCATCAAGGACTGAGGCTTATAAGAATAAACTCCTATATGTAAAAACCAGTAATCATCAAGCTCATCTCGTTCGGTGTCCCGTTTAAAAGGAATCGAAGCGCGAGAGAAATAAAAGGCCCTCCCATTCTCTTCACTCATGGCCACTTTGACTTTATTAGAATCAAGAAAGTCTTTAGAAAATCCCATTTGTTTTTTTACAAGAGTCGCTATATCAAAATGCCCCTCTAAGTGAAATTTTGCCAATTTTACCAAATCGCTAGACTCCAAGAGAGGCTCATCGCCTTGAACATTAATGATTAAATCATAACCCTCATTTTTAAAATAACGTGAATACGCTAATTCAATGCGAAGAGTTCCAGAAATAACATCGTCATCCACTCTCACGACGTTGGGACTAAATCCCCTCACGTGCTCTTCAACCTTGGAGTCATCAGTGACGACGAAGGCAGAAAATTCATAAAGATCCGATGTCGCTTTTGCACAATTGCTTAAAACTCTCTGAATCATAGAAATGCCTAGTATGGGAGCTAGCGGTTTTCCAGGAAAACGAGTTGAAGCAAAACGAGCAGGAATTAAAATGAGAACTCTTTTTTTGCTCACTTTAAAGGTCTCCAATTGGGTGATAGAATGATCTTGTTATTATAGAGGAGATGAGTTGGAATGGCCCAAAGAATTTGCCCCCTTTTTCTGAGCTTTTTAGTCGGAATCACCGCATTATTGCCCTTCAGCGCTTGGACTGAAGATTATAAGCGTACAGTCATCACCGATCCTGGTCTTTCCCGTCGCTGCGAACTATTAAGTGAAAAACGCCTGGAAAAAATAAATAACAAACAAAGAATCCTTGCTTTAATTGCAAGAAACAAACATCTCCAAAATATCACTCCTGAAAATAAAGTGACGGTTAAAAAAAGACTGGAGGCCAACCTCGGCCACCTTGAACATGAACTCCTATTGACCCAGACACAAATTCAATACCAAGAAGAAAGCATTGTGAGAAAAGGATGTCCTGGTATTGCTCTTTAATCCTTCCTTTTCCCTATAAAAAACTTTTCAAGCCCTAAACGTTTCACTATCATTTTACTTATGAAAAATAAGTTACAATCATTACTCCTTTTTGGAGTATTATCAGCAACACTTTCTCTCTCAAGCGTCTTTTCTCAAGAAGATGAAGTGCCCGTTGAAGAACCTTCTCTTAGCGATGGACCTCAAACATTACCGGTGATTCCGGAAGCTCCGGCCACAGAGAGTGTACCATTACCGATTGAGGCCCCTGTCCCTGAAACAAAAACAACTTCCGAAAAAGTCCCTCCCCCTATCGTCTCGGAAGAGGAACTGTTACTCCCCCCTAAGAAAACAGCTCCCTCAAGAGTTAAATCCAATAAAGTCACTGAATCCGAAATTTATATTCAGGAAGCTGATAAATATAAACTCACCGACACGTACAAAAACTTGCAACTCAACGATGTCATCGAGCAAGGTCTTAGAAAAAATTACGACCAAAATATTCGCGCCCAACAGTTTTCGCTGAGTGAAATAAAATTTGAAGGCGCAAAAAATGCCTTCTGGTTGCCAGAACTAAAGATTAATCTGACAACAAGCAAACAGCATATTTCAACCATTCGCTCAAGTTCTACACCTCCGGGATCCCCCAATCCCACTACCCCAACAGGTTCATTAGGATTAAGTCTTGGCGATTATACCGTTTTCAACTGGGGAAAGGACTATGCTCTTTATTTAAATAAAAAATCCAGTTTCACTCGCAGCAAAGAAGCTTTCGAAGAATCAAAAAGAGAACTCAAACTCAACTTGATTGAGAGCTTTTTTAACTTAATGACGTACAAAAACATTGAAAAAATACGCCAAGATGAATTGCGACAGGCTTCCTTTGTTTATCGACTCAATAAGGAAAAAATTACGATTGGAAAAACGTCAAAGCAAGACTACTACCTAGCAAGAAGTGAGTATCTTAAGGCCCAAAATGACTACCATGACGCCAAAATTGCTGCTGATACCTTTGATGAGAATATGGCCTTTCTTATTACTGATACCATAGGAACAAAATATATTTTAAATGAGTCCCTAGAGTATCGAAGAATCAAGATATCCTTAGATGAATCCATGAATTTATCCCTTAAAAATAATCCAGATCTGCTCTCTAACAAAACGGCCCTTGAAAACGCTGAACGCTCTTACGATGTTGCCATTAAAGAAAATATGCCTCTGCCAAAGTTTACGATGAACTTGGGGGCCTATACCAAAAAATTTGGACCTACGGCCAATTCCACAACCTATGAAACCTATAGTGGGAGTGGCAATATTGAGCTCGTAGCTTCCATAAATGCCGCTTGGAGTTTGACGGGGGAAGATGGCTTTTTTAATTCAAACAAATTGGCCACTTCACGCCTAGAGAAAGAAATCGCTTTCAAAGAATTAGATAAAACAAAACACTTTACCCAATCCTTTCTTAGACAAACTTACAAAAATATTCTTTCCCTACAAAACCAAATAGTCATTTTAGAAGCAAGAATACCTAGTTTGCAAAAATCGTTTGATACTATTTTAGAGAATTACCTCAGTGGTAAAACCAAATACTATGATTTTCATTTGTCCTTGAAAGAGCTGATAGAGACCAGAATTCTTTTTGAGCAAACAAAATTTAATCATCTTCAAGAAAAATTAAGACTGGCCAAACTTGCTGGGATTGAAGATTTTCCTGGTGAAAATTTTGAGCACCTGGCCTCTCGAATTAAAGGAAAATAACAAATGACTAACATCTATAAATTTACGGCATTCTTCTTTTTTCTTTTCTTCTTCCAATTTCATTGCAAAGCTGAGGAACTTATTCTTAATAATGACCCCTCATTTAATCCTACTTTTCAAAATCGATACTCTTTTCTCTTCGGACTAAATCCTAATATTAATAGGGCCGCTGATATAAGTAACCTCACTTTCTCCTATGGAAAAGAGATGGAGCATTTTTGGATTGATTCAAATTTCTCTATCACCAGAGGTCTTTTTAGAAAAATAACAACCAATAATGCCGCCGCAACTGGCCGAAGCCAAAATGAGCAGCAAGACGAGCAGAAACTATTAACTACTTTTGGAATTGGCGTGGGAAGAATCACCCAGTATGCCCAAAGCCTGCTCCCTTTCAAGGATATGCATGAACTCATGGCCGCTAACTTAACCTACAGCTTTTACAGAGACTCAAACACTAGTAAATTTTTTTACGGACCAGGACTTCTTGCAAAGTGTTCACTTTACAAAAAATTTTCTGACTATTTTAGTGCTGGTGCCCAGTTTACTTATAATCTCTCGGTTGTTAAAAGGGCCCAAGATAACGATACCGAAACCAGCTCCTCACGCTCACTGACCATGAGTTATTTAACCATTGGGTTAGATCTGAGTTTTTATCTCTAAAAATTAAACTAACGAATCTCAAAATTGATTTAGGATAAAACATGATTCCTCGTTATGAAGCAAAAGAAATCACTCCCATCTGGTGCGATGAAAATAAATTTAAAACATTTCTTAAAATTGAACTCAGCCTTCTTCGGGCCTTAGAAGAAAAAAAAATGATTCCTGCTGGAATCGCCAAGGCCATCGAAGAAAAAGTTGTGATAAAGACCAATCGTATTGAAGCAATAGAACTAACCACCCGCCACGATGTTATTGCATTTTGCACTTCTATCACGGAACAACTCCCTGCAGATATCGGCAAGTATTTTCATTATGGCGTGACCTCGTCAGATATCATTGACAGTGCTCTTACCTTGCAACTTAAAGACTCCCTTGATGTCGTCCTGAGAGTTTTTGACCAATTCCTCGAGGCCCTCAAATTAAGGGCAATCGAGTCTAAAATGCTTATGACTTTGGGACGCTCCCATGGAATGTATGCTGAGCCTATGAGTTTTGGTCAAAAACTCTTAGGTCACTATGCTGAGTTTAAACGCAGACGTCACGACTTGCAGCTCTTTTATGATCACGAACTCACCATCCAGCTCTCTGGGGCCGTTGGCAACTACACCATTCTCACTCCAGACATAGAAGAGAACGTTGCCCGTCATCTAGGAGTTAAAGTTGAGGATGTTTCGACCCAAATTATTCCCCGCGATCGCTTGGCAAAATTAATTTCACTGACTTCTCTCTTGGCCAATGCGATTGAGCGATTGGCCGTTGAAATTCGCCACCTTCACCACTCTGATGTCGGGGAAGTGGCCGAAGGATTTAGAAAAGGCCAAAAAGGCTCAAGTACCATGCCTCATAAAAAAAACCCCATATCCACTGAAAACCTCACTGGTCTTTCTCGATATCTGCGCTCTCATTTAAACCTGGCCCTAGAAAACTCCATTTTGTGGCATGAAAGAGATATTTCCCATTCAAGCGCTGAACGACTTTACCTGCCAGATCACTTTGGAATTTTAGTTTATGCTCTAGAGCGCTTCACCGTGACACTTAATCTTCTTGAAATTGATGACTTAAAAATAGAAACAAAGGTCACTCAGCACACTCATTATCTTTCCAGTTTTTATCTACACTTTCTCATCTCACACTGCCAGGGACTCACCAGAGAAGAGCTCTACACAATCATACAGGCGGCCTCATTTGATCAATTGGCCGTATCAAGTCCTGTGAACTATAGGGAGTTTATTCAAAACGAACTAGAAAAAAAGAACATCAACATAGTCATCCCTCCAGTAGATACTGAAGGGTTAAAAAAGATTTATCTCAAATCAGTCGATCACATATTTAAGAGAGTTCTATAAAGTCTATTGCCCCACTTGGCATTCAGACGAATCAAAGACAAGACTCTCGCTCATTTTTTGATCGTGGGAATTCGTAAACTCAAAACTTAATGTGGATGAACTTTTCACATAAGTTAAAAATCCTATTAGACCATTTTTTGAAACTCTAACTCGTCCAAAAATATTGTAGATATTAACAATGGTGTTAGGAACTATCTGGCATTTAATTTCTGTTTCCGTTTCCTGGCAATAGTCATTTTCAATAAAAATGGCCCCTGATCGCGCTAATCCCCCTAGAACGCCTGCACCTAAGAATTGGTCCAATTTTTTTGCGACAGTAAAAGAGGTAAAAGAGAAATCTGAAATATGCTCTGATCCCATGGCCAAATGGAACTGCTTATCTTTGTGAGAAAAACAATTCACTTCACTTGCCATGAGTTGTTGAGAGAAGAATGTTAAAAAAAGAGAAAAAATAATTTTTTCCATAAAAGCGCCCCCCAAGGACAAATAGATCGATACTCAAGCTTTAATGGTACTTTTAAAAAAATGCCTTAGACAATTCATTTTCCCCTAACCCGGCACCACAGATAGAAAATATGAGATTTTTGAATGAACATTTTACAAACAGACTTCTAAATCAGTTCCATTTTTTGTAAATAGCTAAAATCCTATGATTCATTCACTTTTGAGGTTTTCATGAATTTATTGAGTCACCTTAGCTTATTTTTTATTGGCTCTCTCGTAAGCTCCACGATGGCCCTTGCGGCCACTGATATGAACTCTCCAGAGTGTACCGCCTTCACAAAAGTGGCCACTGGCCAGCGTGATGATTTTAAAAATGGACTCCAAACAGATCAAATCATTGTTAATAGAAATGGAGTCAATCTCTACAGTTGGAGCGATGATACCTTTACCTTGGATAAACTTCACCCTCTATGGTCTTCCTCTGTCACAATTGCAGCAACTCTAGTGGGCGCTGCCATCCAAAAAGGTGACTTAAAAATTGATTCTCGCCTTAAAGAATTTTTTCCTCAGAAATTAGCTGATCCGATTCAACAATTTTATTACGATCAAATCACCATTGATCATCTTCTGGCCATGTCCAGTGGTCTGATGTGGGATGAATCTCATAAAGATGATTCAAAAGATTCGACGATCATGAAGATGCTTTATGGGAAAGATCAAATGGATATGAATCAATTTGTTTTATCCCAAGTCGTCGAGATGATGCCAGGATTTAAATGGAACTATAACGGTGGAAATGCCGTCGTTCTTATGGCCATTTTAAAGAAGATTTATGGCAATGATCAATTTGCAGACGATTTACTTTTTAAACCTCTTAAAATTAAAAATGCTTTTTTTGAAAAAGATGCAAGCGGAAATGCAATCGCTGCAATGTATTCTTACATGACTCCAGCTGACATGATAAAAATTGGATTACTCTACTTAGAAAATGGTTCTTACCAAGGAGTCCAGATTCTGCCTAAGGCCTGGGTGAAAAAGGCCCAATCACCTTCTTCTGCTCTTAGTAGATCGGATACAAAAACAGATCCTGTCAACGTTGCGTCTCTCGGGGTTTATAGTCAAAGAGGCTTTTGGTTAAATCAAGACCTTCCTTCATTAAAAATTGAACACGAATTCAAAAATTCTCCTACTGATATGTTTTTCGCTGCTGGAAATAATGGTCAACTAATGATTGTCCTTCCCACTCAGAAAATAGTCATTGCCTTAACAGGTCACTCTCTTGAATATTGGAGTAAGATCGATAAATTAGTTTCCAATGCTGTGGCCTGCTTTTCTACGGGCGCTCTACTTGCACCATTGGAAGATGTACCGTCTCCTGCGATTCAAAAAGACGATGCTAAAAATTTTAAACTTGGAACAGGAGTCTTGGCCAAGGGATACTTACAAGCTTATGTCGCTAAAGAGGTATGCAGCTGTCATTATGTTTCTCAATTAAGCTTTGAGCAATGCATAGAAAGACTAAATGTTCCTGTTAGAACAAATCAACTTGAAAGAATCCTCGATATTGAACTTGATGATAATGTCCAATTGCTAAAAGTTAAACCCTCACTTCTTGGAAAGAGTTTAAGTTTTGGAAAAGCAAAATCGAAGGAAGCTAGTTTTTTAGGAATGGGCCTTGGTTGTCGCCTAAATCCAGCATTATAAAAAGGTCGAGTCTTTTACCAAGACTCGACCTTTCTGGCCTTTATTCTTCTTTTATAAAACTAATTTCTGATTTACTGACTGTCAAAGTTAAAACATTTCCATTCACTTTGATAGGGACGCCTGTTTTTGCAACGTTGTTGACTAAATAATAACGATTATCTTGCATATAAATAGAGCGTGACACTGCTGATGCTCCCAATTCTTTAATACTAGCGCTACCATCAGAATTAATAGTGATCGTCGTGAAGCTATTATCTAAATAGCCTCCCCAGACTCCCACAAAGGGAGCATTAACATTTACGACTGGCTTTTCTGCTACAATCGGTGCAGCTTGTGATTGGCCTTCAGATGTTATTGGGGCAGTGCCTTTCTTTCCACAACTGCTCGAAATAATGGCCAAACAAATAAGTGAAGCAAGCAATGAATATTTTTTCATATAAACTCTCCTTTAAATAAACTTATTTAAGTCTTAAGCAATGTTGATACCAACAAATCTCTCTTCTCAAGAAAGACCTAAGTCATTTAAAAGTGCCCAAAGAAAAAGGGAGGGGGTGAAAATATTATCGAATTTGTCTCATTTTTAGACAATCAGTGTCTATTAAAAGATCATTAAAATATAATGTAACCAAAACCAATTCCAACTCGATTAATACTTAATTCTGTGGGCCCAGTTAATTGATGATACTTATAAAATAAGTGCATTAAAAAAGGACCACTTTTTTTAATATTTAAATAGAGCATATACCGATTCCCCGTAAAACGATCCTCACTTTTTTGGGAAGTTGTTGAGCTATTGATACTTTTAGAATAAGACGCCTTAACATAAATTTTAAATTGATCGTAAAGGAAATTATATCCCAAACCACCGGTAGCATATAACAAACTATTCTGGCGAGTTGTTAGTGGGTCTCCGTTCTCCAAATCGGCAGCATTAAAAGTTGTAAACTTTTCAAAATCAAAACCAACATAAGGAGATAAATGCAATGAGACGAGGGAGTATTGATAATAGAGATTCCCCCCAATTTCCAATGGAATATTTAATTTTTCATCTGCCCTGCCCTCAGCTCCACTTATTGAGCTTGCATTGAGATGAGAAACATAGGCCGAAATGGGGAGAACGCTATTAGTTCCTTTAAATTGCAATTGAGACATAAAACCGAAAGTGATTGGTGAAACTTGATTAGAATTGACAGTGGTCGAATTGGTTTTAAGCTTTTCAGCAAAACTGCCCTGAGAAGCCGTATAAAAAAAACCAAAGGATAATTTGCTTTTGTCTTGGGAAACTTCAGGCACTTCAATCATTGTCCCGGATTTTAAATTGTGCCAATTGTAAATTCTTGGGTTCTTTAATTTTACATTCTCAAAAAAAACTTTAAAGTCAATGTCCACGTCACTAATTTCATTTCCAGAGTAGGCCGATTGAAAATAAGCATTAAAAATATTCTGTATAGTATCGCCCTCTCTAGCATGATAATAATAATCTGCAGAGAAGGCTTTCCCAATCATTAAAAAGCATAACAGAAAGAAAAGACCGTACTTTATCATAAAAAAAAATCTAATCTTTACCGTGACATTTTTTATATTTCATTCCACTCCCACAAGGACATGGTTCATTGCGCCCAACTTTAGGAGTCTCTCTCACAATTGGATTTAGTGGAGGATGTTCGATTGTCTCTTCTTCGTCGTGATTATGAGTGCGAGGGTCTTCATGCATAATCTTAGCTATTTTCAAATTCAAAAAACTATTTTCTTCAATCGATTTAGGCCCTTCACTTATTTTGTCAGTGCTAACTTTTGCTGATAACTTTTTAGTTTCCATTTTTTTTGCCGAAACTTTCTTATCGTTTGCCACCTTTGAAATAACTTTTTTCACAGGAGCAGCTTTTTTAGTTGTTGTCACTTTTTTAAGTGTTACGGCGACTGGTGCAGGAGTCACCTTTGTCGGAGCTGCCTTCTTTGCAATTTTCTTGGCCGCTTTCTTGACAACTTTCTTAGCGGTCTTCTTTGCAACTTTCTTAGCTGCCTTTTTGACAACTTTCTTAGCTGCCTTCTTTGCAACTTTCTTAGCTGCCTTCTTTACAACTTTTTTAGCTGCTTTCTTGACAACTTTTTTAGCTGCCTTCTTGACAACTTTCTTAGCGGTCTTCTTCACTGACCCCTTTTTTTTGGTCAACTTCTTTTTAGAAACCATAAAATCCTCCTTCCAAAAGCATAAATCTATACAAAACTAAGCACCCTCTATAGTATGAAGCAGGACTCTATTTAGGTCAAAATTTTTAATCAGTAGGTCATAATGAAAGCACTCTTAATGCTTCTCTTTTTAGTAATATCTTCAAGCATCGCCTCTTCCAAAGAACAAATTGATCTTCAATGGATTCCCCCAAACTTAGTCATTAAAGTCGGCACTGGCTTTCACGTCAACCATGAGGCCCCTGCAAAAATCAGTTTTCAAAATCAAGATCCCCCTCTAAGACCTCTCTCTTTAAAAAAACAAGAACTCATTTTTGAACTAGGATCTGCAGAAAACCTCCCTTTCAAAGTCAGTTTTTATATTTGCGACGACCAGAACACCAGCTGCAAGCTTTTTAAATCAACTTATGCTCTTAAAGACGGCAAAATCCTTGAGATAAATCCTTCTGAAGAGGCCACAAAAAATGAAAAGAAAGAGCGACCAAGGCAATATAACGCACATCAATTCATCGTTGACAATTTTGAAGAAGCACTCAAACTAGCAAATGTGGAAAATAAATTACTGCTGGTTGATTTCGCGGCCCCTTGGTGCCCTGCCTGTGTGAGACTTGAAACCGAGGTTTTTCCAAAAAAACAATTCCAAAAAATTGCTCGAAATTTAATAAAAGCATCTCTCAATGCGGACCTTGAAATAAATAAAGAAGTCTTCAAAAAGTATGATGTTAATCTTCTACCTACGATCATTCTTATGAATTCAAAAGGTGAAGAGATTCATAGAATGATTGACTATAAACCACTGCGAAACTTTAATCATGACCTTCAAAGTGCACTCACAAAAGCTAAACAAACGACTGAGAGTCTTACTCAAAAGGCCCTTCAAAATGATAAAATGGCCATAGAAGCGCTAGCGATGAGGGCCATGAACATGAATCATTTTACTGAAGCTCTCAAGTGGTATGAGCTTCTTGGCAAAGAATCTCTTGAGAAAGCAGTTTCTAAAATCGCCGTGCTCAGTGAAAATTACGAAAAAGATAAAAAGAATGAAGCGGACTATATTAAAGAATTAAAAATGGCGATCTCTGCCTATCCCGGAAGTTATGAAGCTTTGGATTGGCGCCTCACTTTGGCCGAAATCGATAACAAAAATGCTGCTGACGTTTTAAAAGAAAATAGCTCATTGCTGACAAAAACAATCAACAATAAAAAGCTGGCCCAAAATATGTTTGAAAAAACAACGGCCGGAACAATTTCTTTTCCCCAACTAGAGGTCCGCCTTTATCTATTTAAAACTTATGAAAAATTAGGGGCCAACGAATTAAAGGAGCAATCCTTAAAAGACCTTCAAGATGAAATTAAGAAAATAAAAACCATCTCTTCACGCCCTGGAGAACTTTTACAAATCATCCAATACCAGCGCGAGGCCCAAATGCCTGAAGAGGAGCAATCACTCAAATCCCTAGTCCTGACCTCTCCCAACAATCATGTCTATCATATGAAACTGGGAAATTATTATTTTAGACATAAAAAATATAGTGAGGCACTTCCTGAATTAATCCTCTCTACAAAACTCGAACATCCTCTGAGCTTATCAAATCTCACCCTTTTGGCGAAAACTCAAAAAGAGCTAAAGCTCAAAGAGGAATTGAAAAAAACAATAGAATTGGCAAATTCTCTTTTCTTGGAAAAATCAGAAAGAACCCAAGAAAAGCTAAAACAGTTGCACGAACTTTTATTACCTGACAAAGAGACCAAATGACATAAAACTCCTCATGCTCTCTTGAATTTATTCTCCTTTTTCGTATAGATCTAATATTTTTTTCAAATCAAAAAAATAAAGTTTATCGTTGATGAATCCACTTGAGATTAATAATTGATTATCTAAGGAGACTTCCAGTGCTGTTGGCTGAGCACCACCGATCAACGTAAAAACAATTCGATCTTTTAGAGTATCTATGATGTCGATTTTTCCCATTATCAATGGATCAACCTTATTGATGTCTTTATCACTTGTAGTTCGACTAGAAACATAAAGATATCGATTTTTAAGAGGATCTAAAACAATGGTATTGGGATGAGAAAGATTCCATTTCCTATTAGGAAAATTCGGATGATCAAAAGGGTAATCTTCCAATACTAAAATTTGCTGTAATCCATTAATTGTTTGAAAAGGAATGAGTAAATCTTCCCATAGACTTGCTGGCAGAGTTGACTTACTCCCTTTTGTTTTTAGATTATTAATCTGCCCAATAAGCTTCAAGAGATTAATGCGAGAAATTCCATTACCTCTCATATGACTTAAATAGGCAACATCGCCTTTTTTATTGACAGTAATATGGCGAAGATTAAGCTCTCGTCCAAAATGCTTTGCATCCATCGGGGCAAGCTCTGTTACTTGTTCGTGCTTTTGAGCATCGACAACAATGAGACTTCCGGTTTCTGTGGCAAGAATCAGCCCCCATTTCCCATCTGGGGTAAAGGCCATTCCCCGAGGGGCAATAAAATAGGCACGAGAATTAGGAGATTTAAAATTTGTATGCAGTGCTATCTTCTTTACAAAATGTGCACTTCCGTCAAGCTGCCCATTTTCTTTTAGCTCACTCACATCAACGACACTGATATCATCAGTGAAGTAATTGGCGACATAAAGAATCTGTCGCCTGGTTAAATCATCTCTAACATAAGGCCTTGCTGCTATCACTTTGGAACCCATTCCATGAAGGGGAATATATTTTGCAATTTTTCTTGATTCAGTATTAAGTACAGTGAGTAGTCCCATGTTTTTATAGATTTCAGAATGATTATCACCTTCGGCCCGTGTGATAAAGGCCCATTGTTCATCTAGAGAGAATTCAACTTCTGTATTTCCTAAAATCCCCTCTTTTATGCCTAACGGAGTTATGATCGTTTGCTCTAGATCTCTTGTTGATAAATCAAAAATGGATGCAGTTGGAACGCGTTTTTTTTTATAGGATCTATCTTTCCACACATTTCTGCGACATAAAGAGAATTCCCAACTGGATCAATCTTCATTCCCTTTGGCATACAACCAGTATTTACCACACTAAGAAGAAAATCCTTTGTTGAGAATTTTTTTAAATCAACTGGGAGAGCAAGAGAGCGTTCTACTATTCCCCAAAAAAGTATACAAACAATAAAGCTTTTCCGAATGATAGACATAACTCT
>JAGOVS010000069.1 GCA_018060625.1 Bacteriovorax sp.
GGTGTGATGTGGGAAGCAGGGATGAAGTTTTACCTAGATCAATCATTAAGTATTCGAACCGATCTAACTGCAGTTCATTATAGTGCAAATAATATCTCCACAGCAGGAACAACAATGAAATCGAACTTTGATGCGACAATATCGTTGGGATATTCATTTTAATGAGGGGAGAAATCCATGAAGAGTTCATTCTTATCAATTTCTTTTCTTCTCTCAATGACTTTGACCTTAAAGGCCGAGGGATCAATTCAAGATGCATGGAAAATATATCAGAGTGGAGATAAAAATCGATATCCTCAACTGGTGTCAGAGCTAATTGAAGAGAGAATGTATTTTAGCTCCATTCCTTTTATTAAAGAATATTTGGCAACAACAAATAAAGTTAATGATGCAGCTGTTGATAAAATAGTGGATCGGTTAATAAGTGAAGTTGGAGTAAAACAATTTGAAGTTTTACCAAATACGATTCTGGAAAAATCAAACGCACCAACGATTCGTTATATTTTGGCCAGAAAGGCCTTCCGGCAGGGACAATATGATGGAGCTCTTAAGTATTTAAAAGGGGGGATTGAGGAATGGAATCCGGTAAAACCTTTCGCCCTCTTACTGGAGGGGAGTATTTATGCAGTTAACAAGAAAGAAGATCAAGCAACACGAGTTTTTAGAGAATGTATTGATGTTGCCAATGATCATATTAAAAAGGAAAAGGATAAAGACAGACTTCGTCAGCTAAAAATAAGCAGAGACTACTGTCTTGTCGGAATTCCCCGCGCTCAATTTGCGCTGACTAAATTTGAAGCAGCGAACTCTAGTTATCTTGACTTGGAAAAATCATCTTATATTTGGCCAGAGATTCTTTTTGAAGAAGCCTGGAATAGTTTTTATTTAAAAGATTATAATCGTACTTTGGGAAAGCTGGTTACTTATAAAGCACCGGTACTTCATTATGTCTTTAATCCTGAAATAGAAGTTTTAAAGGCCCTTTCATTTATGGAATTGTGTCTCTGGAATGATACAAAAAATACAGTTGAATCCTTTTATAATAAATATGAGAAAGAAAACGAAGGTTATAAAAAATACATCGATTCTCTAGGAAAGGATTATAAACTTTTTTATTCCTTAGTTAAGGAACAATCTGAGGGAAAGTTTAAGAATAATGCCATTTTAAATACGGCCCTTGCCTCGATCTCACGTGATCCAGCTTATCTAGAACTTTATAGCGCATTCAACTCTGGGAGAGAAGAGATTGAAAGAATGAAGTCTGTGGGAAATGAAAAAATGCGTGCAATTCTTAATGAGAATTTAAAAGAGGCGCTTGGCACACAGAGAAATCTCATTGGAAGCTATATTCGCGGGCAATTACAGTTGTATGCCGCCCAAATTGTAAAAGCTTTTGAAGATATGAGTTATATAAAATTAGAAGTTCTCTCAAAAAGAAAAGCCGAGCTTTATGAAAACGTCATATCTAGAGATGGGGATTCTCGTGCCAGAGGAAATATCGCCCATTTAAGAAGAACTGATAAGCAGTACTTTTGGACTTTTAATGGAGAGTTTTGGGCCGATGAATTAGGCGATTATGTTTTTTCACTTAAATCGGAATGCAGATAATTTATGAAAAGAAAAATAATTTTTGCTTTGTATCTTACCTTTTTATCACTACCTGTCTTTGTTAAGACGGCCCATGCGGATGTTGAACAACGTAGAGGAGAGCTCCTTAAGGTATTAGATGAAGAACTTAGAGAGATTACGCGTTTGAATAAGCAGATTGGGGGGCAAAGGCCAGATCTTATGCTTAGGATGGGGCAAATTCTTTTGGAGAAAGGGCGTTTGCTAAAAGATTTAGAAAATCAAAAATTTCTAGAGATACCAACAGAAGAAAGAGCAAAAATTAATAAAGATGAGATGTTTAAAGAATCGCGCCGCTATTTTGATCAAGCTCAGAAAACAGTTCTCATTTTACTGAAAAAAACTCCACGCTTTGAAGATAGGGCCGATGCCTATTATATATTAGCTTATAATGCTAAAGAACTTAAGCAAGACGAACAATCAAAAAAATTCTTTCAAAAGGCGATGGATGAATCGCGAAGTGGGTCTGTCGTTGCTGATAAATCGCGTATTGCTCTCGCTGAAATATATTTTAATAGCGGATCTTTTGATAAGTCCATGTCTCTTTATGAAATTGCCCTTAAGAACAAAAGAGATAAGTGGTGGACTAAGGATGCTTTTAATTTAGCTTGGAGCTATTTTAAGATGGGGAAGTACGATAAGGCCATTAATACAATGAATGAGTCTTACGAACTTTCTAAAAATTCAAAATTTATTGACATGACCAGAGGAATTGAGCGCGACCTCGCTTTCTTTTATACAGAAGCAGGAAGAACTGATGAAGCCATTTCATTCTATAAGAAAAATGGAAGAAGCGTTTCAGATGTAATGCTTAAGGTTGGGCGTTACTTAAAAACACAGGGGAAATTTGCGGCCGCTGAAAAAACGCTCAGTGATGGATTACAATTTAAGCAAAATGAAAAAGAAGAAGTCGAATTTAATATTGAGCTCCTTATTTTATATGAGAAATTTGGCCGCGAGCAAAAACATCTAGAAGCCTGTCGTGTTCTTGCGACACATTTTTCTAAAGGAAACTTAAATCCCGATCAGATTGATGTATTAAAATACAACGTTCAAAAGATGTCTGCGCTTATTCAACAGCAATTAGTGGCCAAAACTTATGAACACCAAGGCGATGTTCGAGATAAAAAGGCAGCGGCCGCAAACGAATATTTCATGGTCAATGCCCTTATGAATCCGACCAAGTCCCAAGAGGATTATTTTCATGCAGGGGAAACTTACTTTGCGATTGGTAAATTTGACCAAGCGATTCCTTTTTATGCAGAGTCTATCAAACGATCTCGGGCAAATTCTGACAAAAAAACTGAAGGGCAAGCGAGCAATGCTCTCATGGTCTCCCTTGGTAAGGGAGTTAAGAAGTCCACAGTGGAAACCTATTTGATTCCAGCCTATGAAAGCTTCATCTCGACGAATCCCAGAGGGGATAAATCAAGTGTTGTTTATCAACGGCTTTTCTCCGCCCATATGGAAAAGAAAAATATTTCTGCTGCTTCAAATGTCTTAGTAAGTTATAAAAATGCTCTACCTGCTGAAAATGAAACTCAAGAAAAAATGCTTGCTCAAATTATGGATTCTTATAAAGATGCAGGAGATAAGGTCTCACTTTCAAATTGGGTAAGAAAGATTGATAGTGGGGAATTTAAAGTCAGTCCAGAATATGCCAAAAAAGTTAAGACATTAGTACTTGGAATGCAATTTGAAAAAGTTGAAGAGGCCAGCACTAAAGGGGATAAAAAGGGAGCTCTGCGAGGATATCTACAAATTTACAAATCCCCAGAGAGCGACCTTGAAGCAAAGAAGACCGCTGCTTATAACATTTCAGTTCTTTTTTACGAAACGGGTGATTATAAGCAGATGTATGCTTGGGCCGATCGCTCGGTTAGTATGATGAGTGTCGCGGATCTTGCTAAGTTTGAAAAAGATTACATCCTTTTTTCCACTGATCTCTTTCAAAGACGTCATTTTTCAGAATCGGCCAGCTTGAGTGAAAAGATTTTTGATAAACTTTGCATAAGTGATTCAAAGAACAAAAAAGTCTTTTTTAAAAATGCTAACGTCATTTATCTAGCGGAAAAACAATTTGATAAAAGTAAGAATCTTTTATTGAAAGCACCTCGATGTGCGCTTGGGAATGATGTTACCCTTCCATTATACCTTGATCATTTAAATGAATTAGCGGCATCGAGCAAGTGGAGCTCTTTTAATGATATTATTAAAACTTTAGAAGTTTCCAAAGAGATGTGGCCAGGTTTAATTTACCCATCTTCACTTTTGGCCAATGAGCTTGAGAACATTGGACGCAACGACGATGCCGTTAAGGTAAGAAGTAAAATGATGAATTATTATGAAACTTCTAAAAAACAAAAATTGGACATTCCTCTTGAGGCCCTAGATGCGATTTCATTACTTCGTTTATCTTCACTTGAAGATCATTTAAAAAGACTCACGGCAACCAAGTTGGTTTTCCCTGAGTCAGAATATAATAAAATTTTAAAAAATAAATTCGCTCTTCTTGATCGTGTGACGACAGAGGCTGTTTCAATCGCAGAAATGGGTTCTGGATTAGGCGTTGTGAGGGCATACCGTTATCTGGTAACAGGGCATGAGTCTCTCCGCAAAGAAATCATGCAGTTTACTCCTGAAGGAAAATCTCCCGAATACGTATCATCATTTAAAAAGAGCATGGAGAAATTGTCCGGTCCACTTGCAAAACAGGCCGATGATTTCAGGGAAACAGCTATCAGAAAAATTGAAAAAGAAAATATCTTATCAACTGATAATGGTTGGTTTTTAGTAAAAAATGATTTTGCTTTTATTCCAGAATATCTGCCCGAAAATGGAGCAGCCTTAATGGATAAGGCAGGTGGAAAATGAAAAAATTAATCCCTCTTCTCCTCGTCCTTTCAGCATGTGCCTCGCAGTCTAATTATCGCAAAGGAGCATCTGATGATGGAGTAAAAATTGAGGAAGATTACAGTTGGGTCGACCAACTTAATTTTGATAAAAAATCAGAAGCAAAATATCAATCTGAAAAGGACGAGTTTTCTGTTGGATCAGAAGAGAATAGTCACGCACTGGTGAAAGAATCTCTGGCCAATTTGTCTCCTGCTCGGCTAGAGGAAACGTTTGGAAAAGCAGATAATATTCTCACTAAAATGAATATTAAATGCTATCAGGGTAAAATTGAAGAAGCCCTCAAGATGGCCGACGATGTTTATGGACAATACAAGAATAATACGAGCTATTGGAATCAATTGGGAACCTGTTATTACTTAAAAGATGATTATGCCAAAGCGATTTTGTTCTATAACAAGTCTCGTGATCTCGATAATAAATTTGTTCCCCCGGTAAACAATTTGGGCGTGGTCTATATTAAGCAGGCAAAATATCAAAAGGCCCTTTCTGCTTTTAAAAAAGCTTCTGAAATGAGCACTTTTAGCGTGACACCTAATTATAATTTGGCCGGGCTATATTTGCGTTTTGGGACGGTTGGAAAGGCCTTTCCCATTTTTCAAGGACTCGCCAAAAAAAGTCCCCAGGACATTGAAGTTAATTCGGCCCTTGCTTCGGCCAATATACTAAAAGGCGATTATGCATCTGCAATCTCTATCTACAGTGCTTTAGATAAGGCCACCTTGACAAGGGCAAGTGTCGGACTCAATTATGCTGTGGCCTTGAAATTGTCTAATCGCTCAGAAGAAGCCCTCGGAGTTTTAGGGAATGTGATACCGGCAACAAGCGCAGAGATGAAAGAGTACACTCAACGAGTTGATAAATTTATCAGGAATTAATTGTATGAAAAGAATGTTAATTATTTCAGTTCTTCTTTTTTCTTCTACTCTTTATTCTACCGATAATGATCGGGTAGTCGTTGATGGGAAAGAAACTATTCTTGGTGGAAAAAAAGTCATCTATACTTACAAACAATATGAAAAATATGATTTTGATGATTTGAATATAGAGGGAGAATCCGGAGCTCCAAGTGATCTTTCTATTTCTTCGATTCACGAGAAGCGCTATACGAATCACTTACCTTATAGAAAGTCTTTCACTTTAGAGATTAAAAAGGGCATTGAGCGCGTTCGCTGAGTTTTTAATTTTTGTAAGAATAAAAGACCTATTATCCTTACAGGTATTTTTGAGTTGTGTATCTTACATTGAGCGCGCTTGTAGATAATATGCCAATTAAAATACACACTTTTCACCTAGTTACTAACCTCGACTTAAATTCAACCAACTGATCTCCTTCGGTTTCAAATATAAAGCAAGAAACTCAATTAAAATACCTAAGAATTCTAACTCTTTAAGACGATATGGAGTCTATGGAACGTCGATTTCTTAGATACATTTTTCATGATTCGATCAATTTATTGATAAAATATATATCAGTGCTTCAACGTATATGCAAAATGGTACTCATCGCATTTCTTTTTGGTTCATGCGGATTCAAAGTAAGCTCTGTCGGCAGCAACATCTTGTCTGGATCTGGAAGTGTTATTTCAGGCGTTATTTCCCCACTCGTTGGCTCTATCGCTGAAGATAAATCACAGCGGAATCTATTCTTAGTATCTGCTTTTGCCACTAGTTGTGCTGCTCCCGTCTATGCAAAACTCTACGATTTGCAAAGTGATGGCTCAATCGTTGAGGACACTCCACTTTCGACTCAAGAAGTAACTTCCAATGCAAAATATTCTTTTAACTTAAGTGATCTCAATTTATCTCACTCAAGTCAGCAAGTAGAATACTTAGTCAAAGTTGAAGGCTGCAATGGCGATGTTTATAAAAGACCAATCACAAGTATAGATTCTAATCAAGACTTAAATGCGGTTACAACTGTCGTTGCGGAAGTCATTAATTCAAGCTCACTTCTTACTAAAACGCTTAATCAGGTTGAAAGAAGTGATGTGGATGCTCTCATGAAGTCTGTGTCAGGGACAACGACAACTCAGGCGCTTGCCTCTCTCACATCGGATACAGGGGCCATGAGTAAATTTAGTCAACTTTTTGGTGCATCTCCAACTGTCTTATTATCTGCTAAGCCTGAAGTGCTTCTTACTTTTCCAAGCTCCACAATAAATGAATTGGCAGTTGCTCATTTTAGTGTGACCACCTCTCATGTAAATCCCAACTATTCATTTGTTTATAAGTGGAAAATTGACGGAACTCTAAAATCATCAGGTACAACATTAAATTATATTCCAGGGGCCAATGATTCTGGATCCCATCAAGTCGACTTATTTGTAGGTCTCAATGATGGAGCAGGCGATATTGATTTGAGTAAGCCTTATTTTTTAAAAACTCAAATAATCAGTGTGAATAACAATACTCTTCCGACTCCTCCAGATATTGCGATTAATCCTGGAACTCCTAGTCCTGTTACTACAAATTCTATTCATCTTGATCTCTCCACCGGCGTAAATAAGACAAATTGTGCAAGCTTTTCACATCTGGCGATTACTGATTCGGCCACTCCCCCAGGTGTTATGCAATTTACGATTGATTGCTCTACGGCAGGAACACAAATAGAGAATGTGAGTTTTTCTTCTGGAGATGGAGCAAAAACTCTTTATCTATGGGCCGTTGATAATGAAGGGGTCATATCAGGAGCAAAAACAGTTTCATTAGTGCTAGATATGCTACCGCCTGCTGCTAGTTTAGGCTTTACTCCTTCTTCTGTTCGAGGAGGATTAACGCAAAGTATTTCAATAAATGCAAGTGATGCGGGTTCTGGATTGAATACACTTGATCTTTACTTCTCAGCAAATAATGGAGCGACCTATTCACTTCTTTCTCATCTTTCAAACTCAGATACGAGTTATAGTTGGACAGTACCAGCGATTGATACGATTCAGGGAAAATTAAAATTAGTGGCGACGGACTTAATCGGATCAGTGACGGCTGCTTATTCTTCAGTTTTTGAAATTGATTCAGCAGCGCCTGCGGCCCCAACAATTGCGAGATCAAGTAGTGCAAGTTCAAATTCATCCACGGTTGGCATCAATACAACGTGCATTGGTGATTATCATAAAATTTTATACTCTCAAACAAGCTCAACTCCAAGTTTAACGAATGCGGCTTGGGAGACATGCTCAAGTACAAAAAACTTTACAGTAACAACTGGTGATGCGCTCAAGACGATTTATGCTTTCACAAAAGATGCTGTTGGTAATATTTCTGCAAGCTCAAATATAACGATGACTTTAGATACAACTGCACCGGCAGCCCCCGTTGCCAATTTAACAAGTGCGAGCGTTAGTAGTTCAACGGCAGTATCATTCACCATTTCTGATTGCACCGATCGCCCCTATGTTTTTGTCAGTGAATCAGTCATTGCTCCAGCTGCCGGTGATTCTGGATGGCAGAGTTGTGTGACGAGTGCATCGGCCACTACGTACACTTTGGTGGGGCCTGTATTGCAAAATAGTCATACCCTTTATGTCTATGCTAAAGATGCTGTCGGCAATGTCGGAGCGGCCACTTCAGCTTCAATGATTTACGATACAACCAATCCTGCTCTTACTTTATCAACAAGCTTAGGACTTCTCTATAAAGGTGGAGACGTAATCTCTCTAAGTTTTGGGACCAGTGATACCAATGGACTTTCCAATTTTAAATTAGAATATGCCGCTGACGGATCAACCTATGCTTTGGTCACCAATTTATCTACCAGTGCCACGACTTATAACTGGACAGTTCCAGCAAACAATACGACGACAGCAAAAATACGTTTGGTGGCAACAGATAATGCAACAACGGCAAACGTAACGACTGTTTATTCAGATGCCTTTACGGTCGATTCAACAGCTCCAAGTGCTCCAACATTAACAAGAACAAGTAATGCCATTTCTAATTCGACAAGTGTAACGATGACGGTGGGCAGTTGCACGGATACTAGTCATCTTTTAATTTCAGAAACAAATTCTCAACCAAGTGTGAGTGATTCTAGTTGGCAGTTGTGTTCAACGTCTGCGAGTGCTTTTTCAAAAACTGTAAGTGGTGATGGAGTTCATACGATCTACGCATGGGCAAAAGATCTCGCAGGCAATATCGCAAGCAGTGCTAATTCAGTTACAATGACTTTAGATACCACTGCCCCAGTGATCACGGTGACTACTCCAAGCTCAATGCAAGGGAATGTTAGTACCGGATCTGTTTCGTGGACTTTAACTGAAGCAAATGTAGCGGCCAGTACAGACTTTATAGTAGAAATTTTTGACGGAACATCTTGGGTAAATGTGGGAACGAAAGCAGCGACAGCGGGAGTTAATACAGGCCAGGCCTACACGCTTTCAAGTTTTGCGGTTCCGAATGTGGATGTGACGACGGGGAAAGTCAGAGTGACATTAGCGGATGCTGCTGGGAATTCTGTGACTTCGGAAACTGGTGCGTTTACTATTGATAGTACAAAGCCCACAGTCAACTCGCTTCAAGTCGCAGGAGGATCTTCGACAACAGCAGTACCAACGATTGCATTTACAATTTCTGCAACTGATAATCTATCAAGTGTTTCGCAAATTCAAATTACTGAAAGCTCAACTCCTGCTAGTAATGCTTGGGTTACATATGTGACTTCTGGAAATTTTAATTTAACTCAGACAAATGGAGTTAAAACAGTCTATGCTTTTGTAAAAGATATCGTAGGAAATATTTCAGTAGCCTCAACGACTAATATCACTATGAGTTTTGGTGCTCCACCTGTAGTTAATTTTACGTCTCCGATTTCAAGTAACACGTACGCTGCCAACGATACTGTGGCCATTGCATGGACTTGTAGCCCTGGTTCTGGTTCAACATTGGGTCTGGCTTCACAGCCAATTTCAACAATTCAATACACGACAGACGACGGAGCTACTTTTGCGGATATCGCTGGCGCTCAGAATTTAACTAATAATAGTACCTCAACGACTGGTACTTTTAACTGGATCATTCCATCAGGAGGACTTCCTCCTTCTAATGGAGGTGCCACTAGCGGAGTCCCCGCATTTCGATTATCTATTACTTGTAAAGATGCCGCAGGCGTTGCTTCCAGTGCCATGTCTCAATTTTTAAATACTGGTGGCTGGAGTGTCTTTATGGGAGACCCTTGGAATGGCGTTGCCAATATCAATGCTCTCAATGCAGATTTGAGTACTACTTATTCCGCGACAAATGGTGCTACAAATTCTCAACTTCATTCCTTAACAGCAGATTCTAATAATAATATTTATTATGTAAAAAATGACATGGTGATGAAGATCGATGCTACAACTAATCTGGTAACGACATTTGCTGGAAATGTCACCTCTGCAGGTTGTACGATGACAGGTGGATCAAGTCCTTTATCGACAACTTTAACAAAACCACAAATTCTTGGAAAAAATGCGGCTGGAACAGGCATGATTATTTGGAATGCAGGTTGTAGCACGATATTGCAGTTAGCGTGGAATGGGACAGTGACTTTGTTAAACAATACAATCACTGGCATGTTTAATCCAATGCTGACTAAAAATATGCAGATTTTCTATCTTAGTTCTGGAGGTGGCACTAGTCCCACAATTTATAAAGTTGATCTTACTTCGATAAATTCAGCAAAAGTTATGGTCGCTGGAATCAATAGCGGAACATGTGGGAGCATCGGAGCCATTGGTTCAGATGCAAGATTGAGCGAATTCAATTGCTCTACAGGAAGTATGTTAATTTATCCATCTTATGATGGAAATAAAATTTTCATTGATTCCTATTCAGGCTCTACTAATGCCATTCGTTTTGATTACAACAGCAGCCTTGGATATTATGTAGTCGGTAGCACTAACGTAGGTTGGAGATCTACAAATTCAAATTGTGTTTTTGTTGATTTCAATAATTATTTACATTGTCCACCTTGGCATGCGGGCAGACAATTCCAAGTTCTTAATACGACAACTGAGACATGGATTCATACTGAGAGTATTCCTTTTAGCAATAGTGACAACGCTGGTTTTTTATCAATTGGATCTTTGCCCGATAAACTTTTGATTCGCTATTCTCTAAATACGATTCAAACGGCCAATATCGTTTATGGTACAACTCCATCAACATTTACGACAGTAGCGGGACAGCCCATCACCATTTTTGGAAATGGTACTGATCCATCACAAGTGGCATTTTATAAACCGGATGATATTGTTTATAATTCCACGATTCAAAAACTTCTGATCTCTCCATATGGTGGGGGGCATATACGCAAAGTTGATTTTTCGACATCGCCTTATTCAACTTCGACAACATTTGGGTATCTTAGAATGACCTTTATGAACATTGATCTAGCAGGAACTTTTCTTGATGGGTTTAATTCATGTGCAAGCGTTATTTTTGTTCGTTCGAGTTTATCAACTGGGGCATCTAATAGTTATCCAATCGGTCCCAATGGTTGCGCTATAACTGCTCCCCAGGTTCAGCTTTATCCAGCACCAGATAATCTTAGTGCAAGTTTATTTGGTAGATATATTTATCCATCATTAGGTTCAGCAGGAGCGCTGACTTATCTCCCTGCAGTGGGAGTAGGTGCTCCACAATCAAGATTGGCCATTCATACGAATGGAAAAACGTATTTTTCAGCGATGAGCACCTCTGGCGCTAATGTATTTATTTACTCCACAGATGGAACTACAATTCGAACTGTTGCTGGTAAAATGGGTACTGCTGGATACGTTTCCACTGATTCTGGAAATGCAGCACTCGGATCTTCTCTTTGCAGAGTCTATCATATTCAAGAAATTGCAAGCGGCCCTTATCAAGGCGATTTATTGGCCTATGATTGTGATAGATTAAGACGAATCAGTATAACCACTGAATCCAGTGCTCCAAAACTATATGATGTTGTTTATTTTCCAACTGTAGGTGGTGTTTCAACTGGCTACACTGCGGGAACTTACCCGGCAGATTTTTACTATGATTCAACTTCAGAAATGAGCAATGGAACAAATAATGTTTTAGGATCTGGCAAAATGTATTACGTGACTTCAAATAATGTTGTGAGAAAGTTTTCACCATCAACAGTTTCCGGTGATAACGTCACAGCAGCAACAGATACGGCCTACAGTTTTAGTGGAACAACATTTCCAGCTTCAGCAACAGGATCTGGAGTATCTGTTAGGATTGCATTATCTCCAGCAGGACTTTTGGTTTTACAGCCGAATAAGAATCGAATTTTGAAGGTAGCGCCATAACACATAGCATCTAAGCAGTAGTTGACAATGTACGTACTTTAGCATACGATTGTTAAATGAGATACGAATGGGATAATCATAAGTATGAAGTAAATATTAAAAAACACGGCATCCGCTTTGATGCAGGCTGAAGCAGTATTTGCAGATATCATGGCCCTTGAATATCATGATCTGGAACACTCCACGAAAGATGAAGACCGATTCATCAGAATTGGAATGAGTTTCTCAGGAGTCTTGGTTGTTGTATTCTGTGAACGATTAAATTTAAATGGCGAGGAAGTAACGAGGATAATCTCTGCAAGAAATGCAGACTCTCGTGAGGTGGATAAATATTATGAAAACTAAAAATAAAGAATTAGATCTTTCTAGATTTGAAAGAGTTGATCCAAAAAGAGTTGATTCAAATGCATCAAAAATACCAGTTAGTCTTCGTTTAGATGCAGCAGATCTTGTTGCTGTTAGAGATGAGGCCGACAGACTTGGAATTCCCTACCAGACACTCATTAGTAGCATTGTTCATCGCTTTGTAAGCGGTCAGCTGCTTGATAAAAAGGAAGTTGAACTTAAAAAAATAAGCTAGTACTCAAAATAAATTTCCTTGAAAGCCTCATTTTAGACACAGTTTTAGAACAATTAAATAAGTACCGACCTCATCTTTTCAGTACGTTACTGTCCTACTAGTTAAGAATTAAACAATGGTTTTATAATAGATTTATGAGTAGTCTTAAAAATATAATGAGAAGTTTTCTAACTTTTCGAAGCCTTGATAAGGTTAAGCTCACTCTGCTTTTTTTGTTTTTTTTTCTTCTCTTATTTCAATACGCAATAGGCTTTAATGCCTTTGAGGATTATCTCATTATCTTGGTCTTTGTTCTTTTTTTGAATGATTTGTATGTTAAAGCAAAGACTCGGCAAGTTAATTTTAATGACCAAGAAAGAATTTCTCGGTTAATAATGTCGGTCGTTTTTTTCGTCTTGTTTCTAATGCCGTTTATTTTTGATTTCGCGAATTTTTCTAATGGAACACGTTTCAATATATATAAACTTGGTTTTATTTTGTGGGGCCAGATTTTCTTATTAGATTCTTATCACCATTATAAAAAAACAAACTCAAAGCAATGGCTCGTTTTTACCAACATGGCCATTCTCATGATTCTCTTTGGAGCTTTTATTTCTTAAAGATAATTTTCAGGAAAAAGTGCTCGCTCAATGCCTTCAATGAAAATATGAATACATTTAATATGCACTTCTTGAATACGATCACTGACAGATGAATCAACGACAAGACTAACATCAGCCATATCTTTTAGCTTTCCACCCCCTTTACCAAGAAGACCTACAACTTTCATTCCTTTTTTCTTAGCAGCTTCAACCGCCAAGATAACATTTTTGGAATTTCCAGATGTAGAAATGGCCAAAAGGACATCTCCCTTATTTCCCCAGGCTTCTATATAGCGAGAGAAGACAAAATCATAACCATAATCATTAGAAACACAGGTAAGGTGAGAAGCATCGTTGATGGCCATGGCTGGTAATGGGGCACGCTCTTTTCGAAAACGGCCAGTCAGCTCTTCAGCGAAGTGCATGGCATCGCACAGGGAACCACCATTGCCACAACTGAATACTCGTCCATTATTTTTATAAGACTCGACCATCAAACTGATGGCCGAGTTGATATTTTCAATATTGGATTGATGGGCGATAAAAGATTTTAAAACTTTCTCAGCATCAGCAAGAGATTCAGCAATGAACATTGTTAAGCCATTTCTTCTAATGATTTTTTAATTTCATCTTTTGCTTGAACACCAACAAGTGTTTTTGAAGCTTGTCCATTTTTGAAAAAAATCATGGTTGGTATACCACGGATTCCATAGCGCTGAGCAAGCTCAGGATTGTCATCTACGTTAACTTTCACGATTTCCGCTTTCTCCCCAAGTTCCTTAGCAACTTCGTCAAGTATTGGGCCAAGTACTCTACAAGGGCCACACCATTCTGCCCAAAAATCGACAAGAACTGGTTTATTGGCCTTTAAAACATCATTTTCAAAATGTGCGACATCGGTTTTATTCACTGATCCCATTGCGGACTCCTTTTAATGTTAGGTTTATTCTACCTAAGTCAACAAGCCGTGAAAACCTAAAAATTTTGTGCTTTGCTTTTCTTCGGGCAGTCACTAAGATTAATTTATGGATAGAAAGTATCTTTTGGAAAAAGCCATTCGTGTCGCTAAGTTAACTCGCCTCATTGCTAAGGCGATAGATCTACTTGTCGTCTTATGTTTTTCAATTTTATTTTATCCATTAGGTTTGATCCTAGGCATTGTCTATATTGCTTTGTCTGATGGATTGAGTAATGGGCAGTCTGTAGGAAAAAAATTTATGGGTTTTGCCGTGAAGTCTCTCGAAGATGGCTCACCCTGTTCCTACAAGCAATCAGCGATTCGCAATTTGCCTTTTCTTTTGCCCCTTATTTTAGCTATTGTTCCCTTTTGGGGTTGGATACTTGGAGGAATTTTAGGTTTTGGTCTGGTCGGCCTAGAGCTCTATCTTCTATACAATCTTGATTCTGGTCATCGTCTTGGTGATGTTATGGCCGATACTTCTGTTATGGCCAATGATGATAATTTTGCTGGTGTCAAAAATAGGAAGACCGCCTGGTTTGATGCTAAAACAACTACCACTATCTAATTTTCTTTGTTATTTTAGCCCCATTTAATTCTGGCTAATTTCAAGGAAAATAACATGTCAAAAAAACGTCTGATCATAGTCGACGTCTCTAATTTTATCTTTCGCGCTTTTTTTGCCATTCGTCCAATGAACGCCCCTGATGGAACACCAACAAATGCCGTTTATGGTATGTTTACCATGCTTTTGAAACTCCTGGCAGATCATAAACCAACCCATGTTTTTTTAGCTCGAGATACAAAGGGAGGCTCTTTTCGAAATGAGCTTTATCCAGAATATAAGGCGAATCGTAGCGAGGCCCCAGAAGAT
>JAGOVS010000070.1 GCA_018060625.1 Bacteriovorax sp.
GTGTTATTAGCGAAGAGGAAACACCCGATCCCATCCCGAACTCGGAAGTTAAGCTCTTCAGCGCCGAAGGTAGTGCCAGGGAAGCTTGGTGTGAGAAAAGGTCAATGCACCCTCTTTATTTTAAAAAACCCCAGCAATGTCTGGGGTTTTTTATTTCCAAAAATCAAACATCATGTAAAATTTGAGTATGAATGCAAAAATACTTAAATATGAATTATTCTTATTGTTCACTTTAACAATTGCAACACTTGTCGTTTTTTATTATCGAGATGCGATGCCCGATAATTATTTGTCGATATCGTCTATTTCTAACGCTGGGTTTTTTGCCTATTATGCAACAAGTTTTCTTAGTTTTTTGAATTATTACTCAGGTCCATGGGTCATGATTCCTTGTCTTTTGTTTACAATATTCTACACATTCATTTTTTCAAAGCGGGCCGATTGGATCGATGCTTTGAATGTCATCTCTTTGAGTTTGTTCAGTGTCTGGACTACTTATTATCTTGTGCCTAACCTTTTAGGAACTGGGCTATTTCAAATTTTGTCTAATTCATTTTCTCCACTTATGTCATTCTTTCTCTGGGCAAGTTCATTTGTTGCATTTACATGGGGAACATTTCGAGGTGATTTTACTGAAAAAGTTAAAATTGTATCTGAGCAGCTGAAAAATACGGATGTTGTGACACCTGTAATGAAATTTAGGAATTTTTTTAATAAATATGGACCACAGGTAAAGGAAAAATTTTTCCGAAAGAACGAGTTTAAGGAAATTGCGCTTCAAGATTTAAAATCTGAATCTGAATTTCCTAAAGTAGATGATTTTACAACTACTGAATTAATACCTAAAGCACAGGAAGTTCAATTCTTTCAGATCTTGCAAGATGTCAAAAATGAAAACTTGGCCTTAGTTTCTCCTGTTCAAGAATTGGGTGTCGGCCAAGAGCACGAAGCTTATTTAGAAGAAGACGAGTTTGTAGATGAGTCGCAAATTGGATTATCTTTAAGGGAAAATCGTTTCGATAAGAAATTCAATGATGATAAGTATTACGACTTAATTAAAGTTGGATCTCATCGAAAGGGGGAACAGAAATTTTCTCAACCGGACGATAAATATTTTCACGATATAATCACTAAAATTCAGGTAAAACTTGGAGAATTTAAGGTTCAGGGGCGAATAATTAACGTTCTTAAGGGACCTGTTGTTGATACCTTTGAATGGGAGCTAGGTGCAGGAGAGAAAGTATCAAGACTAACCGTTACTGCAGAGGATTTATCCCTGGCCTTATCTGGGTCTCCTATTCGCATGGTTTATCCAATGAAAGGGAGAACTACCGTCGGTATAGAAGTTCCAAGAAATCCGCGGGAATTTATTTTTTTAGATGAAGTCATCAGCTCCAAAGATTTTACCAACACAAATCATCAATTACCCTTGGCCATGGGGAAAGATGCCTTTGGTGAACCGGTGGTTGTTGATTTGGCGGCCATGCCACATATGCTTGTGGCCGGATCCACAGGGGCAGGTAAATCAGTTTTTATTAATTCTATTTTGGTTTCTTTACTTATAAAAAAATCACCCAATCAAATGAAATTGATTCTAATAGATCCCAAGCAGTTAGAGCTTGCACTTTACGCGCGACTACCGCATTTGCTTATGCCTGTTATTACGGAAGCTAAAACAGCTGCAACTTCACTCTTGTGGGCGTGTCAGGAAATGGAGAGACGATATTCAATTATGTCTGAGTTTGGTGTTAGAAATATTGAGGGTTTTAATCATAAATTAAAAAGGGCCCCTCGAGAGATAGTTGATAAGATTAGAAAATTCTATGAATATTCAACCGAGGATAGTTATGAACTTCCTTATATTGTTGTTATCGTCGACGAGTTTGCAGACCTCATTCTTACTCAGAAAGGCAAAGAGATAGAAACACATATTTGTCGTCTAGCGGCTAAGGCAAGAGCAGCGGGAATACATTTAATACTTGCAACGCAACGACCATCGGTCGATGTTATTACAGGACTTATTAAATCGAATTTCCCTACAAGAGTTTCATTTAGAGTCACGAGTTCAACAGATTCTCGTACGATTTTAAATGCAATGGGAGCAGAAAAACTTCTTGGAAAAGGAGACATGCTTTATAAGCAAGGAGTGGATACAACGAGAATTCATTCGGCGTTTGTAGAAGAGGATGAAATTGAAATGCTAACAGAAAAATTAGCGGAAATGTCTCCAGTTTTTAATCCTCATATTATGGAGTTTTTAGAGAATAATGGAGAGGAAGAGGTAGAATCCTCCGGGGCAATGACTCGTGATGGCGAAAGTGGAGCTGAAAAGGATGACAAGTACGAAGAAGCGGTAAGAGTTGTTGTTGAACATAGATCGGCGAGTGCGTCATTGCTGCAGCGTCGATTAGGGGTAGGTTATAACAGGGCCGCAAATTTAATTGAAGAAATGGAGATCAAAGGTGTTGTTGGTCCAGCTCAGGGCTCAAGGCCAAGAAAGGTCTTAATGGGATCTGAGTCACTCGTTTAAGGACAGCACTTAATAGACTCCTTTTTTAAGCAAGTGTTCTTCTAACTCTTGCCCATCGTAAGGGCGTGTGCTATCAATCTATTTCATTAATAATTTCAGTTGTCTGAAATGTTGGTCCATCTAAAAATGGCTCACAGGCAATTCGATTAACCAACGGAGTTACTATGTCAGAAGAATTATCTCTAAAAGGTCTCTTAGAGGCCGGCGCTCACTTCGGTCACCAGACTGAAAAGTGGAATCCAAAAATGAAGAAATATGTTTATGGAGAGAAGAACGGTATTTATATTATCGATCTTGCTAAAACTATTCCACTAGCTAAAAGTGCATACGATTTCTTAAAGAAAACAGCTGGAGAAGGTAAACCTGTTCTTTTCGTAGGAACAAAAAGACAAGCTTCAGATGTCGTAATGAAAGCAGCTATTGACTGTGGTGCAAATTTTGTTACATCAAGATGGCTAGGTGGAATGCTTACTAATTGGAAAACTGTTTCACTTTCAATTGATAAAATTCGCAAAGTAGAAAAAATGAAAGAAACAGGAGACTTTGGTCTTCTAACTAAAAAAGAAAGAATCAATATCGAGAAAGAAGTTATTAAACTTGAAAAAACTCTTGGTGGGATTAAGGATATGAGAAAGCTTCCAGGAGCTCTTTTTGTTATCGATCCAAATAATGAAAGAATTGCCATCCTTGAAGCAAATAATCTTGGTATTCCAGTTGTAGCGATTACAGATACAAACTGTGATCCAACAGGTGTTGATTATGTTGTTCCTGGAAATGATGATGCAATGAAATCTGTGTCAATGTTTACAGAATACTTTGCAAACTCTGTTTCTGAAGGAATGGCGCTTGCGAAGAAAAATAACAAGCTTGCGAAAGATAGCAAAGATGGAACTCGTGATGTAGCTCTTGAAAAAGAAATCATCAGCAAGTACGAAAAAGATATCGATTTAGCTGACGAAGAATAAGTCAAATCGGTTGAATAATTTTTAAAGCATTTAAGGAAAAGAGATATGACACAAATTACAGCTAAACTTGTTTCAGAATTAAGAGAAAAGACTGGTGCCGGAATGATGGACTGTAAAAAAGCCCTTGGCGAAGTAAATGGTGACCTTGAAAAGGCCGTTGATTACTTAAGACAAAAAGGACTTGCGGCAGCTCAGAAAAAACAATCAAGAATCGCGGCAGAAGGTGCTGTTGGATCTTATATCCACGGTGGAAGAATGGGTGTTCTTGTTGAAGTTAACTGCGAAACAGACTTCGTAGCTAAATCAGAAGATTTCCAAACTTTTGTAAAAGATGTAGCTATGCATGTTGCAGCTGCTGATCCTAAATTTGTTAGATCAAGTGAAATGGATCAAGCTTTTGTCGATAGAGAAATTGCTATCTATACTGCTCAGTTAAAAGAAGAAGGTAAACCTGAAAACATGATTCCAAAAATTGTTGATGGAAAAGTGAAAAAATTGGCGAGTGAAGTTTGTTTACTTGATCAAAAGTTTATTAAAAATCCAGATATTTCAGTTCAAGATCTTATCAATGAACTTACTATCAAAGTTGGAGAAAAAATCGACGTAAGAAGATTTGTTAAATTCAACCTTGGAGAAGGGATTGAAAAGAAAGTCGATGACTTTGCTGCAGAAGTAGCTTCTATGACTGGTGGACAACACTAAGAATTATCAAAAACAAAAAGGGGCTTTAGAGGCCCCTTTTTTTTAAGTACACACAAACTACATTATTGGGAGAGCTTAATGAAATATGGTCGTATCCTGTTAAAATTATCTGGAGAAGCTCTGGCCGGAGATCTTGGGCATGGAATTTCTTCCGATGTACTCAATACTATATCAAGTGAAGTTAAAGAGCTTGTTGGGATGGGTGTGGAAGTGGCCATTGTTATTGGTGGTGGAAATATTCACCGTGGAGTCGCCGGAACGACGATTGGTATGGATCGCACGACTTCAGATCATATGGGGATGCTTGCAACGGTTATTAATTCACTGGCAATGCAAGACAGTCTTGAAAGGAATGGAGTGAATACCAGGGTATTAACTGCAATTGATATGCAAGAAATTGCAGAGCCTTATATTAGAAGAAGGGCCGTTCGTCATTTAGAGAAAAAACGTGTTGTTATTTTTGCTGCTGGAACAGGTAATCCTTATTTTACAACAGATACCGCTGCAGCTTTGAGAGCAAATGAAATTGATGCAAATGTTATTATGAAGGCGACAAAAGTTGATGGAATTTACGATAAAGATCCAATGAAGTTTAAAGATGCTGTAAAAATTGATAAACTCAAGTTTATGGATGTCTTAAATAAAGGACTTCAGGTCATGGATTCAACGGCCATTAGTCTTTGTATGGATAATGAAATTGATATTCTTGTCTTTAATATGTTTGAAAGAGGCAATATCAAAAAAGCAGTAATGGGCGATAATACAGGTACTATAGTAACGAATAAATAAGAGCCAAGAGAACAAGGGGACTTATTATGATGGATAAAATTAAATCTTCATTAAATGATTCAATGAAAAAAGCGATTGATTCATTAAAACATCACTTAACAAAAGTGCGAACAGGGCGAGCATCTGCCAATATTCTTGATGGCGTTCAAGTTGAATATTATGGTTCTATGAGTCCGATTAATCAATTAGGACAAATTAGTACTCCAGAGGCTCGTTTACTTCAAATTCAGCCATTTGATAAAACGATGATTCCTGCAATTGAGAAGGCCATATTTGGAGCCAACCTCGGAGTAACTCCAACCAATGATGGTAATTTAGTGCGATTAAACTTTCCTTCCCTCACGGAAGAAAAGCGTAAAGATATCGCAAAAGAAATTAAAAAAATTGGAGAAGACACAAAAGTCATCATTCGAAATGCAAGACGAGATCAAAATGATGCTGTTAAGAAAGCAGAAAAAGATAAATTGGTCTCAGAAGATGAGTCTAAAAAAATTCAAACTGAAATTCAAAATATAACAGATAAATTCACCAAAGAAGTAGATACAATTGTGTCTGCTAAAGAAAAAGAAGTTTTGGCGATTTAAGAATTATATGACTTCAGAAAAGGCTCATTATCCAATTAAGCACGTGGCCATTATTATGGATGGTAATGGCCGTTGGGCTAAAATGCGCTCTCATCCGAGAGTTTGGGGACATGTTCGTGGATCTGGTGTCGTTGCTAAGATTGTGGAGGAAGCTGATAATCTTGGGGTTCAAGCATTAACGATGTATGCTTTTTCCTCGGAAAATTGGTGTCGCCCGCAAACCGAAGTGAGAGTCTTATTTAATTTACTTCATAAGTTTTTAAAGCGTGAACGTGAAAGAATATTGAAAAATAATATTCGCTTCAAAATAATGGGAGATATCTCTAATCTACCAACTTCTACTCAACAGCTTATTTTTCAACTTGAAACTGAAAGCCAAGAAAATTCCGGTTTAAAATTAACGTTTGCTTTTGGGTATGGCGGAAGGGCCGAGATTACTCAAGCACTTAATTCTTTCGTAAAAGCTCATCCGAATAAAGAGATTACAGAAGATTCCCTTTCAAGTTACTTGCTTATACCTGATCTTGGGGATGTTGATTTATTAATTCGTACAGGCGGAGATCAGCGAGTTTCAAATTTTTTATTATGGCAAATTGCTTACGCTGAATTGTATTTTACGGAAACAAAGTGGCCAGACTTTACCACTGATGAATTTGCTAAAATTTTAGAAAACGTTTCCAGAAGAGAAAGACGATTTGGTGCAACCACACCGGCCACAGATTTGAAATCCAATATAGATCAAGCTCGCTTGAATAAGAATTTAATAAGAGGATAGAGTGTCTAATACCCAACAAAGAATTATTTCGGCCCTTATCATGGCCCTCCTAGTGGTTATCTCCGTCGTAGTGGGGAAGGTTCCAACACTTTTACTTTGTCTTCTCGTGGGTGTTTTGTGTGTTGATGAGATTTTGATTCATTTTTCAAGTCTTCAACGTAAAGATCTTTCTTATAAGTATATCATGGGGCTCTTTGTTCTTTTTTTTGTTTTAACGAATATTGTTTTTCAAGCAAAGTTCTCACGTAGTTTTTTTACGATCGCGGCCATCTTTTTAAATGTTTTTCTTATTTATTATTTATTCAAAATTCCATTGCAAGATGGATTCATGAAAAAGAGCAAGTCAAAAAGCCCTGGGCTTTTGAGCATTCTTGTTATTTTACCACTTCTCTCATTTGGGGTTCATTTCGAGACGGCATATTGGAGAGAGGTTCTGGGAGTACTTTTAATTGTGACTTTTAGTATGGATACAGGGGCTTGGTTTTTTGGAAAAAATTTTGGAAAAAGAAAGCTATGGCCTGAAGTAAGCCCAAAGAAGACCATAGAAGGATTTGCGGGGGGAGTGATGACCTCATCTCTATTGGGATCAATGGCCTGGTATGTATTTTTTCATGACTTCTTATGGTATTACTCGGTTATTTTTGCATTATGTGGAGTCTTTTCCCAGGTCGGAGATTTAATACAGTCAAAAATCAAGCGTGAATTCCAAATAAAAGATAGCTCTAATCTCATACCTGGACACGGGGGTATTTACGATCGCATAGACAGTCTCATCTTTCTGTCGCCTTTTTTCGTGATTGTTGTAAAATACCTAGGACGTCACCTTCCGCTTTAATCTTAGATGAGGCTTCTATGTTGTTAGAAAAAATTGCTATTTTTATATTGTTCCTAGGTCCTTTGGTTTTTTTCCATGAGTTGGGGCATTTTCTTTTTGCTCGCCTCTTCGGGGTAAGAGTTGAAGTCTTTTCAATTGGATTCGGGCCAAAATTTTTCAAAAAGAAATTTGGTGATACGGAGTATGCACTCTCTGCCATTCCTCTGGGCGGATATGTAAAAATGTATGGAGATGATCCTTTTAACAAGGATCAAATACCCGAAGATCAGAGAAAATACAGTTTTACCCATCAAGGAAAATTTGCTCGTTTTTGGATTGTCATGGGTGGACCACTTGCCAATTTTATTCTGGCCTTTGTTATTTTTTTTACCCTACTTGTTTTAGGGGAG
The DNA here is from genome assembly GCA_018060625.1 of Bacteriovorax sp. Classification (GTDB taxonomy): domain Bacteria; phylum Bdellovibrionota; class Bacteriovoracia; order Bacteriovoracales; family Bacteriovoracaceae; genus Bacteriovorax. Next base: position 7,570 of record JAGOVS010000070.1, read on the forward strand.
CGTATTCCAGAAGTTAAACTAGGTCATGTTTCAAGTGATTCGGAGTTCTATACTGCAGGTATTCGAACTGGGGATGTCTTAGTAAAAGTTAATGATTCAGAGGTTTATAATCCTACTGATCTGATGATTGAAGGTAAGGGAGAAGTTGTATCAGTCACTGTGAAGCGTGGAAATGAATTGGTAAATCTCTCAGTAAATTTTAAAGGAGACCATTTCTTTGATGAAATTTTAAAACATCCTCCTTTTTTAAGAAAACCCTATCTGGTTGATTCAAATTCAAATCGGTATATTCTGAGCTTTGAGAAGGGGAGTATAAATCTTAAGAATTCAATAGAAGAATTGGCCTCATCTCCAGGTGAGAAGATGGCCTATCTTTATCCAATTCTTCCAGGGCAGGATATAGCCAGTGAGGAACTAAAGATTGATGAAGCTGCCGTTAGAGAAGTCTTTGTAAAATTCACGGATTTAAAATCAATGATGATGGCCCTTGATGAGAAAGGGTTTCGAACAATTGATTTAATGGTGAGAAGTATTAATATGAATTCAGCTGCAGACAAGGTTGGAATACGAGGAGATGACGTTTTCTTAAGTCTGGAAGGAGAAAAAGTTTTCAGCTTTGAAGAACTACGCGCGAAACTTCAGACATTAGATAAAAAGGAAATCAAAGTTAAGATTTGGACCAAGGGAGTTACAAAGGATTTAACAGTTAGTCCAGATGTGACACAAGTTGAGGGTAAAACGTTAAGACTTCTTGGCGTTTATAGTTTTATTGAGGTTCAAAAAATTAATTTTGTTCACACAAAATCAAAAGGATTTTTTGGATCAATTAAACACTCAGGCATTCGAACTTGGGACTCAGTTAAAAAAACGGTAGATGGGTTTGTTAAGCTGATCACTAATCAGGTTTCACTGAAATCAATAGGTGGACCTTTGGCCATTGGTAAGGTGGCCCATGATTCATTTAATACTTCTTTATCTTATTTCTTTCAATTAATGGCCCTGATCTCAGTGAATTTAGGGGTTATTAATTTGTTCCCCATTCCCGTTTTAGATGGGGGGCATATTATGTTTATTGCCCTTGAAATCTTAAATAGGGGACCACTTTCTCGCAGGAAAATGGAAATTGCTCAGCAAGTTGGACTCTCTCTCCTTCTTATGTTGATGGTGGGAGCTATCTTCAATGATGTCAGTAGGTTTTTTTAGTGCATTCACTGTTTGTTGATAGCACATCAGGCTTGGTAATAGGTTTACTCAATCCTCAATATGAATGGGTTGAGTGTCTGGAGTTTGATGAGAAAAAACCATCCGAGATTATTCATTTTGAGATTTTTAATCTTTTAAAGAAATATGATCTTGAGCTAAATAAGATGCGAGCTTTTGTTTCAAATGGTCCAGGTTCTTATACGGGAATGCGCTTGAGTGAGGGGATCGCTCAGATTCTTGAATTAAGTCAAATGCCCGTTTATTCTTTCTATCATTTTGATGTTCCAAGATTTAGTGGAATTCTCGCGGGGTTTTGGGTAACCAATGCATTCAAAGGACAGGTATTTGTTTATACTTGGGATAAAGAGAGTCAAGATAAGCATCTCATCGACAAAGGGTCCTTTGCAATGAAAAGCATAAGCTCTGGTTACACATTAGATTTAACTGATCCATTATTTTCGACATTAATAAGTACAAAACGACTGATTAAAGAGCAACCTTCTAGAATTTTTTCTTATGTTGCTGAAAATAAAATTAGGGAAGCTCCCTATTACTTCAGAACGCTTGAAGAGGAGTTTCGCTAATTATGCTAAAGTCCTATTTGCCTGCAAAGTTCAATACCTTTACGATTATCTTGTTCTTTGTCTTTTGGATATTTGGTTTTTATAAGACTCTTCTAGTTTTACTCATTTTTTATGCCGCTCTTTACATCATACTTAGAAAAAATAGAAATGATTTCAGGGATGATCCTGTCAGTACAAGAGGGATTATTTTTTCACCTTGTAATGGAAAAATCATTCATATTGAATCGAATGTATCTCACGGTTCTTATGGAGATCAACTGACTGAGATCCAAATAATGATCCCGTGGTGGAAGGAAATGGGTATTTTTCTCCCACTATCATGTGAGATAAAAAACTTACTTGTTTTAAAAGGTCAGTCATTTTTTCGCTATACTAAGGCCGTAGAGGTGATTGGAACAAAAGAAGGGAAGGGCGTCAGTCTTTCGCTAGACAATCGAGGCGAGGGGGTTGGTCTGACTTTTTTTAAATGCAAGCTGGGTCTTTGGCCAGAAATTCTTGTTATGCCCGGTGATCGTGGGGGGAGAAGAGTTAATATTGGCTACTTTCCTTTCGGTGGTACGGTGATGCTTTATTTACCAAGAAAATATGAGATACTAATTAAAGCAGATGATGAAGTAAATGCCGGTGAAACAATTGTCGCCGTAATACAAGATAATTAATAAAAGGTTTTTTATGTTAAATACGCCTAAGCGATTGGCCTTCTTTCTTCCTAATACATTTACTGCACTCAATATGGCATGCGGCTTTTTCTCAATCATCTTGGGTTGGAAGGGAGAGTTTTATTCTGCTTCGATGATTCTAGTCCTCGGGGCCATCTTTGATTCTGTCGATGGACGAGTTGCACGTATGACTCATACCCAATCAGCTTTTGGGGAACAGTTTGATTCAATTTCAGACGTCGTGACTTTTGGAGTGGCCCCTGCTTTTCTGGTCTATAATAAATTTTTTTCTGATTTGGGAAGGATTGGACTTATTACTTCGTTTATTTTTCTTCTCTGTGGAGCTTTAAGATTGGCGCGATTTAACGCCAATATCGATAAAGTGAGTTCGGATTTTTTCCAAGGACTTCCTATTCCGAGTGGGGCATTGGCCGTTGTCGGTTTGGTTCTTTTTTCATTAGAGTTTAATTTTGTTAATGATATTACTCCATTTCTACTTTTTTATGTGCTCTTCTTTTCATTTTTAATGATTTCTAATATTCCTTTTAACTCTTTTAAAAATTCAGAATGGGTAAGGTCACACAAAAAGCGTGTCCTTTTTATGATTTTTTTAACTATGATCCTTACGTTTGTTCAAGAACAAATCATGATTGGTTTGATTATTAATATTTATGTTTTCGCTTCATTAATTTATTTTATTAAAAATAGAGGTGCACTCCAGAATATGTTTACTTGGAAAAGTGAAGATGATGAGGATGCAGAAGGAGCACTTAAAGAGAGACGTAATGATGGGTAAATGGAGTAACTTATCTCTTCTCTTGATTATCATCTTTTCTTCTGCTTCTTGGGGAGAAGGGGATATCGGGAATATCGTTGCTGGTGGGGAAGTCGAAGATGTTTTAGGCAAAATGGAAGAACCTGAGGTCTCAAGCGCTTACCTGCAACAAAAAAATAAATCACCAGACAATCTTGAAAATAAAGTCATCGATAAAAATGCCAGGGCAGATTTTATTTTCCAAAAAACTCATGAAGAAATCACTCTAAAGAATGAGGTAAAAAGTGAACTTGGCGGGGTCGGGTATACCGTGCCAGGAACTTATGAGAAAAAAGAAAACTATATTGATGTCGACAAGGGCCAAATGGCCTCAGACTTTAGAAGTCATTCTTCAGGAGCTATTAATTTTAGCTTTATCCAGAATAACTATCGATATGAATCTCAAAACGACATTATTAATAAAACAATATCGGAAGGGTATAAACATGTTAAGGGTGGAGCCCTTTACTTGCGGGGAGATCAATATTTTTTCCGTCGCGATTTCGTAAATACCTTTTGGAGCTTGGGAGGTGGCCTTGGTTTCAATAGTGGACGGGGTCTTTTTATAACTGGCGAGCAGAGTTCTGCGACGATTCGCTTGTGGGAAATCCCTGTAGATTTAGGATTGGGGGTTGAGATTCCTCTGTATCATTGGTTTAAAATGGCAGCGACGGCAGGCCCAAGTGTGGAGGCACTTTACCAGAATCGCAGTGATTACTCTCAAGGAGAAAAAGGAAAAAACAAAATTCAAGTCAGCTATGGCCAATTTGCCAATGCTCAATTCAAATTTAATTTAACGGGTTTTAGCAGCAATACAGCTTATCAATTGTTTACCGAAAGTCGAATTACGAATTTACTTTTAAACTTAGAAGTTCGCTACCAAGACTATCGTCATTTTCAAGATCCGATTACGATCTCTGGCACATCCTTTGGTGTGGGTTTTACCTTTGAATATTTATAAGCTGACCCTGGAATATAAGGGAACTCATTATTTAGGATTTCAAATCCAATCCATTGGAAGAACGATTCAGGGAGAGCTGAATAATGCTCTTAAGATTTTGTCTAAATCAGACGAAATAAAGTCTATTGGTTCAGGGCGTACGGATGCAGGAGTTCACGCATTTGCGCAAGTCGTACGAATAGAAATACCGGTAGATATTCCCGAGCAAAGTCTTGCGCGAGCGATAAATTCTCATTTACCTTATGATATTCGCGTTAAAGAGGCCAGTCGTGCGACTCTTGATTTCCATCCGATATTTAGCGCAAAATCTAAAGAGTATAATTATGTTTTCAGCAATCACGAGACAATTTCTCCCATGGCCCACGATCTCGTGACACTTTTCCCATTTGATTTGGATATAGAATTAATGAAAGAGGGATGCCGAATCTTTTGCGGTGAGCATGATTTTGTGAATTTTCAATGCACGGGAACAGAGGTTGCAAATACTGTGCGGCAAATAAAAGAGTGCGATCTTCATTATTTTCAATCAGCAGATCACTTTGGCGCTATACTGCATGATTATTATATTTTCCGCGTCGTAGGAAATGGCTTTCTAAAGCAGATGGTGCGGCTCATGATGGGGGCATTGTGGAGTTTAGGGAGAGGAAAGATTACCTTGGAAGACCTCCGCCTTTCCTTGCAAGTGAGCAGGCCTCAAAGGCTAGGAGCGACTGCTCCTCCGCAGGGGCTTTATTTAAAAGAAGTGCATTATTAGATTCTCTCTTTATCCTTCTATTCATTGACAATTGAGCCCCTGTTTAATACTTTGTGAGGATAAATTTTCAAAGAGGAATTCGTATGTCTTACACTTTAAAAAGCGTCAATGGATGCACTAAAAAATTAGAATTTAACTTCGCCACTTTAGATCTTTCAAAAGAAATTAAAGCAGCTGTTGTGAAGAAGCAAGGCACAACAAATATTAAAGGTTTCAGAAAGGGAAAAGCTCCACTTGCCATGGTCGAACAAGTTTACGGGCCTCAGATTGAATCAGATGCTCTTAATCAATTTGTTCAAACACAATTATTTGAAGCGGTGACAAAGGAAAAATTAAAGACTGTAGGTTATCCGTCTTTTGAGAATGTTAAATATGATGCTGGAAAGAGTGTCAGTTTTGAAGCTGTTGTTGAAATTTTTCCTGAAATAAAACTTGCAGACTACGGTTCTTATTCTTTTAAAAAAGAAAAAATTGAAGTGACAAGCGAAGACCTAGATAAATTAACAAAGAACTACCTTGGTTCAAAAACAGAAATGAGCGAAGTAGAAGATGCAGGTGCTAAACTCGCAAAAGGTCAATTCGCTGTTTTTAATTTTGAGGGTGTTAAGGAAAATGGTGAGCGTCCAGAAAACATGAAAGGTTCAGAATACCTCCTTGAGATTGGGTCTGGTCAATTTATTCCTGGATTTGAAGATGGAATGATTGGACTAAAAAAAGGAGAAAAGAAAAATGTTTTGGTAACTTTTCCTGCTGACTATCATGCAGTTGAGCTTCAAGGAGCGAAGGTTACTTTCGAAGTAGAGCTTTTAGAAATTAAAGAGAAAAAATTTCCAGAACTTAATGATGAAATGGCAAAAGAATTTGGTTATGAATCAGTGGCCGACTTTAATGACAAAAATAAGAAAAGTTTGTTGACTCAAAAAGAGAGACAGTCAGCAGAGAAACTTCACCAAGAAATTCTTGAAAAACTTGTTTTAGAGAACAAATTTGATATTCCCGCTACACTTGTGCAAAACCAAGAAAAATATCTTCACGAAGATCTTTCTAAAAATCTTAAGTCACAGGGATTCACGGAAGCAATGGTTGCAGAGTATTTCCACAGATGGGCTTCAGATATTACTAAGAAAGCTGATTTTCAAGTTCGTTCAGGATTGATTCTTGATCATCTTGCTCAAGAGTTTAAAATTGAGACATCTGATGCTGATTTTAATAAAAAAATTGAAGAAAGTGCTCTTCAGGCCGGAATGGATGTTGAAACAGTAAAAAAATACTATTCCGCGAATTCTCAAGTTAAGAATAATTTGATGTATGCTATTCGTGAAGAAAAGACTTTTGAAGAGTTAAAAAAGAAAATAAAAGTTGCCTAAGTTATTGGGTTATAACTTCTAATAAAAAGCCCCTGAAATAGGGGCTTTTTTGTTAGAAAAAGTTAAGGTTTATATGAAATTGTTTTTCTTACTCATTTTATCTCTTTCAAGCTTTGGCCTATTTGCTGAAGATCTTTTTACAGAAGTGACCAATAATACCTATGAATCGGCAACGATTCCAAATTTTCTTCCCCTGGTAGGCCAAGCCTTGGCCGGTAGGTGCTATCCTGTGCGGGGCCCAAATAAAAAAATGGCCTCAGTCATGATGGTGAGCTTTGAAGAAGATGGGTTTGACGTAGCAGTTTTTGATGCTGATACAAAGAGTGAGGATTTTTTTGATGAAATGACTTACGACGATGTTTTGAAAAATTTTCCAATTATAAAAAAAATGTTTGTGAATATCAACGAAACCGCCAATGGGGGCGTGATTTACAAAACGGAGAATGGAGATGATTACCGAGGAGAAATCCGGGAGAGTGAGAAGTACTTGATCATGAGGGTTTATATTAATGATCAGCTTACGAGATATTGTAATTATCTTAAAAAATGAGCAAAAATTCATAAAATTTCATAGCACTCCGATAAATTGATTGGAGGAGCTGTGATCATATTCATTAATTTCTTTTTTTTCTTTTCAAGTGTACATGCCGAAACCTTTTGGTATTACGGCCCTAATAAACTAGAGATAACTTTTTTAAAAGAAAACAAAGTATTTATCTCAACTAAATG
>JAGOVS010000071.1 GCA_018060625.1 Bacteriovorax sp.
ACTGAGAACTGATTTGATCTGCCGGATTTTCCCATTAAATTTGCAGCTAATTTCCATGCAACCCAATTAGGGGAGCGGCGAAATTTATTGTAAGAAATGATATATTGTTCTCGAGATAAAATGATTTCAGAAGCATCTGTTGAGGGAGCTTTGAGGAAAAGGTTGGGGTTTTGCTCAATAGGCAAGCCTATGGTTACTTCCACCTTGGCCCATGCAGGCAAAAAGGTCATAAAGGAGAGTACGATGATAACCGAGTAAAAAGATCCATTCTTTTTAATTTTCATTTACTTTCCCTCATGGAAATTTAACACATCTAAATTTAGTCTAAAATTTTTGAATGAGAAAGTCTCTTAAATTTTGTCAAGAGTCTGAAGTATCACCTGAAAGCCATCTTTCAAAACCAAATCGATTCACATTTTCAATAATACTTTTAACTTTTTCATTATCTTTTACATTTTGGCCCATAAAGATGAGGCGATGGGAGGAGCCTTTGGTGGTTTTTTTATTAGTGAAAGAACGAAAAAACTGGGACCGGTTCATTTCAGCAACACCAAAAGTATGGCAAGAGATTTCACACGGGCAAAAATGATTTAGTTCAAAAGGAAGAAGAAGAGTCGCCCCATTGATCCCCAGCTCAGTTATATGACAAGCAGAATGAAGGCTGAGGCGGCTTCGATGGTCATATTTATTGAAATATACTTTCTTCTCATCATTTTTTGGTTCAGGAGGTAATTTTTCTTCCAACTTGGCCACCATTGACTCTAGGAGCTCTAAGCTGATCGGACTTGGTGCATGCATGGCGAAGTCATAATTTTTTTTAAATTCTTCAGCACTAAAAATTTCGGAATTAGAATAGGTGACACAATAACAAAAATGATTTTTGAGAAATGCTTTAATTGCTTCAAAATTCTCTTTATCTTTTTGAATAATGGCACGATTAATGAGAATAAGTTGAGGGAGTTGGTAATTTAGAACTTCTAAAAAATCATCAATTGATTTGTAGCCTCTGGCACAGTAGCGTTTATCAGATTTTATCATTTGGCGTATTTCGTCTCGATAATCAGGGTCTGATTCGAAATAGACCATTTTTATGGGTTTGTGCTTTGATAATTGATCATTTTCATGAATCCAATTGGCCAATTTTTTCATGTCTTTTTTTTGGTCTTTGGATTTAATTTTACAAAGAATACTATTGGCGTATTGATAATAGCGGCCGACTTTATTTTTTTCGATGCACTCTAACTTAAGCTCGCTGATTCCTAATTCTTCAAACAGTGAATTATTAAATTCTATGCTTTGTCCTTCACTTAAATTGATGTTTGTTTCAATCATACACTGGGTAGGACTTAACCAACCAATTCTTCCAAAAGAAGTAAACTCAGCTTCAGAGGGAAAGGGACAGGGTTTATATTCAAAAAGTAGGGGATCGGGCTCTTTGTGGGTGAGAAACCATTTAACAAGAGAGGAGAAAAATTTAGGAGAGGGGCCAAATCCTCTTCCCTTGTAAAGAATCTGTCCGGCACCTGCAATGAGCAAGGATTTTTTAAATTCTAATGAGGTGTCAGAGGTGAAGACTATGAAGAGAGTGTTTCTAGCAAAAACGTGGTTGCGCATTTTATTGATAAAGATTTCTGGACTTAGTGTTTTGTCGTCGCCATTAATAATGACAATTTCGGGAAGTTCACGAAGAATTTGTTTTTCACCGGTCGAGATGTTTTGGATATGCTTTAAAGGGATCGTTTCTTGAGAAAGGGCACCACTTACAAACCAAAAAAGCTCAGGACCATGGTCTATGACTGTAATACTACTCATTCTATGAGTTTATCACTGAGGGCCAACTTAGGTCAATTTGCTCGGGTTTTGTGCCAATTGGGCAAGAAGATCCCAGCTGAATATGCCAATATTTGTGATCATCTGGCGATTTTCTTGTTAGATCTCTTCATTTTGTTGATGAGAGAGATTCAACAGGGGAGTTGCTAGAACAAGCCCATGTTTACGGGTGCAATCCATTATTTGAGCAATCACGACATCACCCGTTCTAAATTTAGTTCCATAATCCTTGAGAGAGTAGAAAACTTTAATGGTGATCCATGATTCAGTGACCTCTGTGATGAGTGTTCTGGGAGCTGGGTCTGCGAGTATTTCGGGAATGTTGGCGAGCCCTTCCAGAAGTGCTTTTTTTGCAAGCGGGATAGATACATCAAAGCGGAAACGAAAGACATGGTTAAGGCGAGCAGGACGTTGGAGATGAGAAAAATTAATCAACTGACCTTGGGCAATTAAACGATTTGGGATGAGAATTAATTCATCGGAAAAACCCAGAAGAGTAGTGGCCCTCCAGCTGACTTCTTGAACTTGTCCGGTCCACTTCTCTGATCCGCTATGAATTTCAATCCAATCGCCAATTGCAAAAGGGCGGTCAATTTGAAGGGCCACCCCAGAAAATAAATTTCCAAGAGTGTCTTGTAAAGCAAGTCCCAAAACCAATGAGAAGACAGCAGAGGTGGCCAAGACCGCGGCCAATTGAATGCCAAAGACGTCGGCAGCAACCCAACTGACAATAACGAGAGTGAAAATGAGAGTAAACATATTGGCAAGTAAGCGCGGTACACCAACGCTCATATTCATTAAAAAGAGGTAGAGATAGACGTATATCTGAGAGAGCTTAACGACTGAGATGATGCCAAAGCAAAGAGCAAATAAACTTAAGTAGCTGCTGAATTTGATGAAAGTGAACTCATTGTTAGACTCGGGAGCATATTGAATAATGACCCAATGAGCGGCCGAAATCACGGTGGTTATCAGCAGATAGTAAAAAGTAAGAGAAAAACGATTTCGTAAATTAGCATGGCGCTTATCCGTGATTTTTTTTAGAAAAATTTTATAAAAGAGAAAGGCAAATGGAAGAAGGATCCATAAAACTATAAAGGGTTCTAATTGGATGAGATGTTGAATTTTACTTACAGGAATAAATTGAGCGCGCATTACATTGCTCCGATTGAAAAGACGCTGAGTGAGTATTTTTTAGATAATTCTTGCATGACTTTGACGGCCCTGACGGAGTGTCCGCGTTTATCGATGAGAGGTGAGTAGACGGCAATTCCCATTTTACCGGGGACGGCCGCAAGCAGACCTCCACTCACTCCACTTTTTGCAGGAACTCCAACTTTAAAGGCCCACTCACCGGCTGAATCGTACATGCCACAGGTAAACATTAAACTTAAAATATCGCGAGCGGTATTCGTGGTTATAATTTGCTTTTTAGTGATGGGTTGTATTCCTCCACTGGCGAGAGTGGACGCAATACTGGCCAAGTCTTGGGTGTTAACCATAATTGAGCATTGTTTGAAATAGAGATCAAGAGATTCATCGATAAAGTCATCTTCAATGATGCCAAAATGCTTTAAGAGGTGGGCTATGGCACGATTTCGATGGGCGGTTTTTTTCTCCGAAAGAAAAACCGCGTCGTTAATGTCAAGAGAATGCCCGACATAGGATTCAAAAAGATTTATAATTTTATTTAAACGCTCATCAAATTGCTTCCCTCTAATAAAACTGCTGATAGCAATGGCACCGGAGTTGATCATGGGGTTGTAGGGCCGATGAGACTGCTCTTCAAGCTCAATGAGAGAATTAAAGGCGTCGCCAGTTGGTTCAACTCCGACTTTACTCAGGATATAATCTTCTCCCAACTCTTCCCTGGCTAGGCCATAGACAAAGGGCTTAGAAGTGGATTGGAGGGTAAACTGCTCAGAGACATCACCAACCTTATAGATTTCTCCATCAATCGTTACAACTGCAATTGCAAAATGATTGGGATTGGCCCTGGCAAGCTCTGGGATGTAATCGGCCAAAGTTCCTTCATTCAAAGAGTGGTACTTTGCATGAAGATCTTCAATCGTTTTTTGGATATCTTTATATAATGGCGCCATTAAACAATGTCCTCTGGTTTAAAATGACATTCGAAATTTGGATCAAAAAGCTCGAATTGAATCGTCGGGTGATGGATTAAAAAGTGCGACTTTAGATGTTTTGAAATCTCTTGTAGCCAGTGGTTATCGAGAGTATTGCTTTTGAGAGTTAAGTGGACTGTTAAAGCAGTCTCAGTTGTACTCATGGCCCAAATGTGCAGATCATGCACGTCGGAGACATTCTCCAAACTCTCTAAATATTCTTTGACTTGATTGGGATCAATGCCCTCAGGAACGGCATCTAGAGACATTGAAAAAGAATGTTTCAAAAGATCCCACGTACCATAGATAATGATGAGAGAAATAAAAAGACTTATGAGTGGATCCAGCCAATTCCAAGCGGTCAAAGAGATGATGAGTCCAGAAATGAGTACTCCCAGCGAGATAAGGGCATCGGCCAACATGTGAAGAAAAGCACCTCTTATATTAAGATCATGATCCTTGTCTTTGAAGAAAAAAAGCGCGGTGACCCCATTTATGATTAGACCAATTCCTGCAACAATCATGACGGTTTGAGATTGGATGGGCCCGGGATTTTTAAAGCGGTGAATGGCCTCCCACATAATGATTCCAACAGCGACAAGCAGAAAAAGGGAGTTAAAGAGGGCAGCAAGGATGGAGGATTTACGAAGGCCAAAAGTGAATTTTCGCGATGGTTTTTTTTGAGAAAACCATAAAGCGGCCCAAGCAAGTATTAATCCTGCAACATCACTGAGGTTGTGTCCGGCATCGGCAATAAGGGCGAGAGAGCCAGACATATGGCCATAGACAAATTCGATACAAACAAAAAGAAAATTGAGAGTAATTCCAAAGAAGAAGGGGAGATTATGATTTTTTGGTGTGTGATGGTCATGATGACAATGATGATGATGATGATGATGATGATGATGATCGTGCATAATAATGAGTCTCATTGATGATTAATGAATTAAAAAAGTATATATAAAGGATGATGAGATAAAAAGAAAAGATTAATTCTTGATAGTTGATTATTTTAGTCCTGTTAGGAAATGTTTTTTTTATTGTTATTTAAGTCATTTACATATTAATTTACCAATTTACTATCATATAAAACATTAAAATGAAGTTCATCAAAAGATTTGATGAATTGTCTTTTATCAAAAAGGAGTTTGAGTATGGGCCGATTGCCGTTTATGGCATTAGTTCTTCTAATGTCTCTCACTGCACTGCCGAGTGCATTTGCTGGGGCAAAAGAAGATTTCGTGGATGCAGTTGTAAAACAATGTTCTAAAGCAAAAGAGAAAGCAGAGGAGCTCGCAACTCCTGGGCGAACGGGGAATATCGTAAAGTTCTCAATGTGTGCTGAAGCTACGGTTGATGTTGGTGATCATCAAAATACTTTAACCATTTCACTCGAGACGATTCGGCATTTGGTTCAACTGTAAACACATCAATCAACAATAGTGGATCAAGAGATTTGGCCATTGCTGATACTTACGAAGCGGGACCAACAACTTATCTTGAACGTGCTTATTTTAACTATTTCATGAATGATTATTTGGTTTTCACTGCTGGACGCTTGCCAACTGTTGATGGACCACCTCTTCACTGGGAAGACAATGTGTCTAGAGAGGGAACCTATTCCCACTTAGCTTATTCAAATGTTCTTGATGGTGTGGCAACAACGGTTAATTTAAATAAGTATATGCCCCAAGACCATAGTTTAAATTTCAGATTTATCTATACTCCATTTTCAAACGTTGGAACTTCTATTGTTGCTGGAGGAGTTCTACCAAGTGGAAACCCGGGAAGTATTGCTACTAAGACGGGTGGTAAAATGGATTCCATCTCTCCTCTTTATGTAGGGATGGCCGAATACTCACTTAAAGGTCAACGTTTTAGCGATGTCCTTGTGCTAGCTCAGGTTCTTGTTGGTAACAATATTTTTTACGGTAGATCATCAACTTATGGTGAAATTCGCGTTGATTATAATACCTACTCACTTTACTCACACGTGACAAACCTGATGAATTGGGGTTTAGACTTATCAGCAACAGCTTATATGTCGACAACTAAGAATGATTCAGTATTCACGGGCCTTGGTGGAGCATATTCTTCTGTAAAAGATGTAACTAAGTATGGCCATGCGGTGCTTTTAACTACTCGTTACGCTATTCCGGTGGCGATGCTTAATAACCCAAGTGCAGGGATGGAGTATATTTACGGAGATAAAAACTTCAACAAAATCGATCCAGTATCTCGCGACGTCGAAGGGTTCTATTCAACTCGTGGGTATGGATACCATTTCTACTACTCTCAACCAATCGAAACCGGTTTAAAGCTTAGATTTGGTTATATCACTAAGACTGATAAGTATGCCCGTGGAGATGTTCTTGGAGACGTTACTGATGCAAAAATCAGAAACAACAAGACTAAAAACATTTACGCTCAAGTTCGTCTAGATTTCTAGTTCATTAAGCTCAATTCTTGATAAAAAAAGGAGGTCATTGTGACCTCCTTTTTTTTATTTACAACGCTTTAAACTCAGTTAGTATTAATCTAAACATTAATTTATTGTTAACTAAATTTTTATTTAACAAAAGAATTTAATCAAAAAGGAGTTTGATTTATGGGTCGATTGCCGTATTTGGCGCTAGTTCTTCTAGTGTCGCTCACAGCCGCACCGTCTGCGTTTGCTGGAGCAAAAGAGGATTTCGTTGATGCTGTTGTTAAGCAATGTGCGAAAGCAAAGGAGAAAGCAGAAGAACTTGCGACACCTGGACGTACGGGAAATATCGTAAAGTTTTCAATGTGTGCAGAAGCGACTGTCGATGTAGGAGATGGTTGCAAAGTGACATGTACTAAAGCTGGTTCTACAATCGGTAATTAATTTAATTAGCAAGGAATAAAAATATGAAGAAGAAAGTATTGATCTCAGCACTCGCTTTAACTTCTGCCTCACTAGTGGCCGCGGAAGTAAGCCCTACTCTTGAGCAAAGAGTAGAGCAATTAGAAACAAACTCTTATTTGCAGTCAATTCAGTGGAATGGATCATTTGATTATCGTTATGATTCAATTACTGATGAAGACACTGGTGGAGTAAAAACTCATTATACTCCAATGAGTTTAAGAGTTCTTTTGGATGCTTCTACGCAAGTAGATCCAAAAATTCAGTTTTACACTCGTTTTGGTTTAACTAAATTCACAAACGACTTTGTAAACCAAAACTCTTCAACAGATGATACTTACCGAGGTCCAAGAAGCCATAAAAGTGGTGGACTTCTTTTAGAGAGAGCTTATGTGAACTACGCTATCACAAAAGACATCGTCGCTTCTCTTGGTCGACTTCCAACGATCGATGGAGCTCCAGCTGAAATGTGGGACAATGCTCCTCGTTTAGGAACATACCCTTTACTTGCTTACGGTGCGATCCTTGACGGTGTGGCCTTAACTTATAACTGGGGATTTTTACCATCACAGTATAAGTTTTCAACTCGCTTCATTTATACTCCGCTTTACAACGTAGCGACTGAATCAGCGACTTTCCAAAACATCTCAAAGCCAACGTATGGTGGAACAAGTGGTCCAATGCAAGAAAATGCGACCATGTACACGTTGATGGCCGATTTTTCAACGAAAGCTATTCCCTATGTTGGAGAGTTTGCTTTTGTTGCTCAACAGGTAACTTCAAAAGATATCCATATCCACGATACAGTTGATAGAGGAACTGCCATTGGGGCCGTTTTAGCTTCTCCTGCGGCCGGTGGTAACGGTGTTCCTAACACAACTGGAAATAGCGGAGCTAACGCTTTGACTTTTGCAGGAAGTACTGAGCGCTTTAATTTGAACTACCTTACTTTGAATACAACGATGTCAAACATCATGAATTCAAATGTGTCATTTGGGTTCACATATTTACGTACTCAAGTTCAGTCAAAAGGTTATTTAGAGTCTAGTGCTAGCCTTAATGCAGTGTTTGGTTCTTCTGCCCTAGGGAAAAAACTTGGTATTGGTAAAGGGGTTATGACAGATCGTTCAGAAGACAAAGTAAATGGTTCAATCATTCTTGGAACTCTGACGTACATTACTCCATTTTCTTTCATGAAAAACCCACTTATCGGTGGAGAATATCTTCATGGAACAAAAAATTCTCAATACTGGGGATTCACGGCCAACAACTTTACTAGCTTTTATGCGACAAGAGGGGATGCTTACCATGCTTTCTGGGCACAACCGCTTACGTCTGGTGTAAATGTTCGTCTTGGGTATATGTACCAAGTTCACCAATGGTCTAAAGGGTATATCGGAGCTCCTACAGCTTCAGACCTGAATGAGAAAACTATATATGCTAACTTCCGTTATACATTCTAGTCTTATTTAAGAGTTAAATATCCGAGCAAAAAGGGAGGTCTTTGACCTCCCTTTTTTTTTCAAAATTATTTTAGATTAGTTTTATTGTTCCGATCAGCTAGCATAGTTTAACTAAGTAGGTACTATGAAGTTTTTTAATTTTCGATTGCAAACGAAGATCCTCCTGGTAAGTTTCGGGATGCTTTTACTCTTTGGTATAGCGGTGCTGGTTCAATTTGAAAAAGCACAGAATGCCCAGAGGAAAGAAGTAGGAAAAGTTTTTTCAATGTACTCCGCTAACCTTGTAGGTTCACTTTCACAAGTATTCTTTAACCTTTATTCAAATCCTCAGGCCTTTATAAAAAACAGAGCATTCCAAGAGAAGAAATTTGCGGATATTAATTTTATTTTTAACGAACTGACAAGTTTGTTTCCTGTTTACGACTTAATGATTTACACCGATATGGAAGGTAATTACATCGCCTCTAATTCTATCGCTTCTGATGGAAAAAAATTAAATATAGAAGAATTAAAAAAGATGAAATTTGACACCACAGAGTGGTTTAAGAATACCAAATCAAGAAAATACAAAGAAGATTTAAAGAAGCAAATTTTTGGCTCGTACGTTGGGAAAATTGAACTTGATCCCCATGTCTCCAAGGCCCACGGTAAAGATCGTATTGGTCAGCACTTCTCTACACTGGTGGAAAATGATTCCATGGAGCCAGTAGGTGTCATTACAACATTTGCCAGTGTTAGCTGGGCCGAGGCGGAAATTTCGGGGCTTTATGAGGCCATGGAAAAAGCAGGGAAGAGTACTGCCAATATCGCGTTAGTAGATAAAGATGAAAACGTCATGGTCACATACGATCCTTATAACAATAAGGGGAAAAAAGAATTTGTTCATGACTTAGAAAAGAGCATTTTTAAAGCCTATACACTCCCAGCAGGGCATGTCCCAGAAGATTATCTATCAGAAACACAAAATATAAGTCACATCCGCTTTCTCGATGCTCTCGGATGGAAAATAAAAATTAATGTTGATAAGGAAGATGCTTTCAGCGGAATCAATGCTTCTGGAAAAACATTCTATGCCACATTTATTATTATGGTACTTGTTTGTGGTATCATTTCCTATGTTGTCGCTTCAAAGCTTTCAAAAAAGCTCATGAACGTTTCAAATGATCTAAAAATGACTGCTCAAAAAACAGAGCAATCTTCGCAAGACTTAAACCGTGCTTCAAATTCAGTCAGCCAATCTTCTAATGACCAAGCGAGCTCAATTCAAACCACGGCATCAACTTTGGATGAATTTAGTTCAATGTTGCAATTGAGTACCAAAAACGCTCAACAATCCTTGGACTTTTCAATTAAATCAAAAGAAGCAGCAGACGAAGGAAAAGAAATCGTTAAAAAAGTCGTGGCCTCAATCAATGAAATTAAACAAAGTAATCAGGGGGTTTTACAAAAAACCACTGAGGGCAATCATAAAATCAGAGAAATTGTAGCTCTTATTAATGAAATTTCTGAAAAAACTAAAGTCATCAACGATATTGTTTTTCAAACAAAACTACTTTCTTTTAATGCTTCCGTAGAAGCAGCCAGAGCTGGTGAACACGGTAAGGGTTTTGCTGTTGTTGCTGAAGAAGTCGGAAACTTAGCAGTCATGTCTGGAAATGCAGCAAAAGAAATTTTTGATATGCTTAATGGAAGTATCGTTAGAGTTCAGACGATTGTCTCCCAAACTCAGGCAGAGATTGAAGGCATGATGAAGTCTTCTACCGTTAAAATTGAAAATGGTATTTCCATTGCTGGAGAATGTGATGTGGCGCTTGATAAAATTTCTATTAACGTAGAGTCTGTTAACGCTCTTGTCAGTGAAGTTGTTAGTGCCGCAAAAGAGCAAGAAATTGGAGTTCAGCAAATTGCCGTGGCCATGGGGGAAATTGAAAAAAGCACTAATTTCAACTCAGCAACATCCCGCGAGACACTTGAATATTCATACGGATTAACAACCCAATCAAAAGAGCTTTTAAATATTGTTTCAGAACTTGAAAGCGAAATATATGGAACCAAGGCCATAAAACATCAAGATGTTGTTGCTGAAGATTCAGAGAGTGATTCAATAGAAGAAGATCAGGATATGGATATTAATAAGATTGGAGCCTAATAAATCTATTGACTAGAGTCTAGCTTGTCTATATTCAACAGGTGATAAAAACCTCAAAATAGGACAAGTTATGAATCGCGCAATACTGGCCATCTCGATTCTTTTTTACCTTTGCTCTCTTTCCTGTACGAGTTTTGAAGGCAAAAAAAATCCCCTTAGCAGCAATGAGTATTGGAGTGAAATGGTAAGCAGATCCATTGAAAGCAAAACCTCCCTTTTAACTCTTCTTCAAAATGAAAATCCCCAACTCTTCAATCAAATTAAACAAGACTCATTAGATTCTGAGCTCGAAGGATTTTGGGGGCAAAGCTTAAATTTTGATTCTGGTGCAAAAAAGCAAATTATCGACGATGCCATTATAAGTGAACTTCAAGAAATGTTTCATCTTCAAAATGATAATAAAATTGTCCATGCAGGAGTGACACATTCTTATGGGTATCTCTTTAGTGTCCTGAATACTCCTTACGGTTACAAACGTAAAAGATGGATTGATCCCACCCTAAATTTTGCCTTTTCCTTTAAGGGGAAAAGTCTTTCTCCTGAAGCAAGTGAAGGTGGACTGCTTTCTAATCTAACTTACTTTGTGGGTTCGATTGCGTTTAAAAGTCCCAAAGAGAAGGAGTCTCTCAAAAAATTAAAAAATGTCTCAAGTGAAGTGATGGCGTTTAGCTATGAAAAACTAAAGACTGAAACACTCGAAGAAGAAGTCACTCGCCCAGCAAGCGCGAATCATGTATTAAGGACGACTTTAGTGAAATTGCCCCTTAAAAAGGCCGAAGAAGAAAATGACTATCTTTTAATTTACTCTATTCTTAATTCTGTTACCCAGAAAGAAGTGCTGATCACTGCGTTTCCAATCACGACGGGAGCTTACTTAAAAATAGTCGAAAGTGCGAACTTAGGTGAAGGTCGTCCTATTGTTGTGCGCTATAATGCTTACCTTGAGGGTTTCATGGAACAAAATCTTACAGGGCCTAGAATTCTGTATTAAGCATCTGTTAAAATGGAAGAAAAGGTGGACAGAGCTTTTTTTAAAAGTTAGCGTTGCTTATACAACCCATTAGTGAGGCTTTATGAAATCGATTATCATCACTTCTCTTCTTGTTCTTTTCTCTTTTGGTGCAATGGCCGACAACTCTGCTATTGAAACTCTACCTGATTGTAAAGATCAAAGAGGAAATGTCCTTAACGGATCAATTGATCAATTAAAAGTTGTTATGAAATCAAGATCTGGTCGCCCACAAACGAAAGTGACAGGTGTCGTAAGCCAAATTCTTCCAGAAGATCATGAAGGACTTCCTCATCAAAAATACACTCTTACAGTGAGTGGAGAAATAAAACTTCTTATCGTGAGTAATCTTGATTTTGGCCGTGTTCCGTTAAAAGTAGGACAGACTCTTACAGTTTGTGGAGAATTTAAAAAAGTTGGTCAAGGCATGATTCATTGGACCCATTTTGATCCACACGGTGGACACCCAGATGGATTTACCGTTGCCAACGGTGTTCTCTATGGGGATAAAGAAGAAAGATAGTTTCTACAGATTGAGTTATGATATACGAGGCCCTCTAACAAGGGCCTTTTTTATTGGAGTTTGAGAGATGGATATTCTGCATACTTTGTTTGATTTTTTACTGCATTTTGATGTTCATCTTGATTTGATCATTAGAAATTATCATTCATGGACATATCTCATTTTGTTTCTCATCATATTTGTGGAGACTGGAGTGATCATTATGCCTTTTCTTCCAGGGGACTCACTTTTGTTCGCGATTGGTGCTTTGGCCGCTAGGGGAACACTTGATTTCTGGTCTATTAGTTTTCTACTTCTGCTTGCCGCCTTCTTGGGAGATACGATTAATTATTCTGTGGGAAAATTTATTGGCCCAAAAATATTTGCTAAGGAAAAAAGTCTGTTTTTTAATAAAAAACATCTTGATCGAGCTCATCTTTTTTATAAAGAATACGGAGCAAAAACCATTATCCTCGCACGCTTTGTTCCCATTGTTCGCACTTTTGCTCCCTTTGTGGCGGGAATCGGAGAGATGAAGTATCAGAAATTTCTCGCTTATAATATTATAGGTGCGACATTGTGGATTTTTATTTTTATACCCCTTGGATATTTTTTTGGAAATTTAGAATTTGTTCGTCGTCACTTTGAATTAGTCATGGTTGCTATTATTTTTCTTTCTTTGCTGCCAGGGGTTATGGAGTTCTGTCGTGGTAAATGGTCAAAAAAACGTTAATCTTCAAATTCAAGTTTTGAAGATTAAATGTGAGACGTACTTTTTTCAGGAAAAGTCTTACAATTCGTGGCTTCCATTGCTAAAGCAGATTTTATTGAGCTAACCTTTACCTACTAGAATTTAGATTAACGAAGGAGAGCTTATGAAATTTTTAATGCCTTTAGTGCTTGCTGCTTTTTTATTAGTAGGTTGCGATAGACTTGAAGGTCAACTTAACATCACAAAAGACCTAAAGCTTGTTAACTCAAAAGGAAACACCCATCTTCTCAGAGTGGGAACTTATTCAGCTGATTTACGCCAATCAACTTTTGGAAAAAAAATCGTTCTTCGTTTAAACAATGATTCTGATGAAAAATTCCACTTCCTTATTCCAGGAAAACAACTTCCAAGTAACGGAACATTTAAATTTACTGCTGCTCAAATCGGTCAAAATGTTGACCTGACAGGTACCGTGAAAACTGTTTATACAGATTCATCAATGCGTGATGGGTTTCAACAATGTACTTACATGCGCCCAGAAACTGTCTGTCAACCTTCTGGTCCAACTGGAGGGGTTGTTTGTCATACAGAAATGAGAACTGTCTATGGATCTCAAAGAATTAGATATTATGACCGTACGACAACTCAAGATGTAACTCTTTCTATTGCAGCAGCTGGGGCAACTGAAGAGTCTGCTCAATTTGCCGGTGGAGCAACTTGGATTGAGAGAATCATTGTTAATCAAACAGCTTGTTTATAAGTTTATTAAAGGGCCAGCTTCCAAGCTGGTCCTTCTTCATTTCCACCTAAATGCCAATGACCTACGATTGCCTCTAAGATATCCTCATCATCTAAATAATACCCAAGTTCTTCAAGCAATTCTTCAGACTGATTGGTTAGCAGTACATGTGACCAGTAGTGAGTTCGCTCATCACCGTTAAAGCTAGATCGGATAATAAGATTGTAGGGAAGAAGTGTCCCTTTTTTTAATTCAGACATCGTTTGATGGGGAAGTCGATTAAATTTGTCGCCTAGAAGAAGTTTTACGTCAGTGACGACGACACTTTCTAAAGTGATCTGAAAATGGATGTTTTTATATTCGGTTTCAAAATTCATGGTAAAATCATTCTATCTTAAAAGGAGCAAGAGTGGAAGAATCACAAAATTATTGGCGTAAATGCTCAACCTGCAAAAAAGAAATTGGATTTAATACCATTTATCAGATCTGCAACGTAAGCACCTGTAAAAAATGGGCTTATTGTTCTGTGGATTGCTGGAACATGCATAACCCAGTGATGAACCACAAAAGTTCGTGGGCAGAAGAGATGAGATCTCCCCGTAAAGAAAATGTCGTTATAGAAAATTCCACATCTTCAACGCCAAGACGCATTTTGATCCAAAGTAAACCGACAAGTACTGAGTCTAGTGCGACTGAAGGAGAGATTTTGATAGTCGCTTCAAAACTTAAACAATATATCAAAGACAAATATGACATGAATACATCCGGCAATGTTATGGAAATTCTCTCGCAAGAAGTGCGAAGGATCACTGACAGAGCGGTAGAAAAAGCAAGAAGTGAAGGAAGAAAAACGGTAATGGACCGGGACTATGAATGATCAAATAAAAAAATGCCAAGACATCGCCAATTGCTTTGAATTTATGCCGGAGAGTGATGGGAAAAATAAACAGAGCGATCTTCCTAAGCTTTTTTTAAAGCACCCGATTGTCAATTCAGTGACTTTTTTTGGAGGCAGTTTTAATCCTTTTCACGAGGGCCATCGTGCCTGTTTGGATCTGTGTCCTGAAAAAAATATTCTCATCGTTCCAGATAGAAACCCCTTTAAAGAGAGAGGTATACCAGAAAATGTCTATGATCAATTTGTGGATCTTGCACAAAATCTGAAAGAGACACCTTATTCCCTGTATTCGGGATTTCTTA
>JAGOVS010000225.1 GCA_018060625.1 Bacteriovorax sp.
ATAGTAATTGGCATACTTAATGCTACTTATTTAATAAATATTGAATATTGTGCCTTTCGAATTTTAATGGAGTCTTACATGTCAGTGGCTTTGACTAAGATTATTCCTTCTCTTTTATTCTTACTATGGGTAGTAAGCTGTAGTGATTCAAATGTCACTTTTGAACAAAAAACAACTCATAGAACTTTAAGTGATGACCAGGCTATTGAGCTTGTTGAATCCTCTTTAAAGTCGGGTAGTGATTTAGTAGTTGCCATAAGTCGCATTGAAAATGAGTCTCGTTTTGATTTTAGATGGGAATATTTTTGGAATTCATTAGCGAAGAATGCAGATGACTTAACTATTAGACAGGCCGATTTGATGAATTCTATTTTTGATTTAAAGGATCATGCCTGTGTTGATAAAAATACCTTTTTAGCATATTTAAATCTAGTGATACAAGTTCCTAAGGAAAATGAAACGACGGCAACTCTTAATCGAGCACTTCCCAGTTGTTCTTTTAAGATTAATTTCGCTGAATTTGAATTAATGGGGAAGAGGCTTAATCAAAAACATTCAACCTACTCAGCAAAAGACGTTCACTATTCATTATCATTGCAAAAACTTGCTCGTTTTTATTTGCTTGAATCAATTTCAGGTGGATTAAGGGCAGGAGAGATGAGTAAAAGTCTTTCTAATATTAATACAGATAACTGGAGCAAAATTGGTGAGGAGCTAGTTAAAGTTCAAAAATTAGAAATGCTTTTTGCTCTCGTTGATCTTCATGATTCTCATAATGGAAAATCGAATGAACTCCTTTCAATCTGGGTTCAAACACTTGTTGATCATCCTGAAAATTTAAAACGTGCACAAAAGACTTTAGGTAATATCCCTTTGTTAAAAATAATTAAATTAGCACTTAGAGATTATCGTGCTGACAATATTGAAAAAAGTTTTTCTTTTTTATCTGAGTTAATAGTTTCAATTAATTGGGATGAAGATAATGCTTCTCTTTTGCCTATCTATATTGCAAATATTCGAAAAAAATTATTACCAGGTAATTTAATTATTCAAATAGAGAACTCGCCTAAATTAGTAACAAGATTACTAGACTGGGATGAAGATTTAGGAAAACGCATATCTTCAGATATTAATTATAACGATAGTAAGCTCATTACTGGCCCTGAGATGGCGCTTCTTGCAATTAAGTCTGGTGTATCACCTAAAGAGATTCCAAAAGATGCTTATGAGTCAGATGAACTGAGTAATAAATTGGATGATCCGATTCAGGCGATAGCACGTAGCCGAGTTAAAATTCTTACTGCGACTAATGAACAATCACGCCACGAGGAGGCCAAAAAGCTTTGTAAGACTTTTGAAAAGTTTGGATTGTTATATACACTCACACCATCAGAACTCATTCAAAAATTTGAATCAAAATTAGATGCTGGTTGCTATATGGTTAGTAAAACAACTTTGAGTACAATTAATTATCAATCGGACAATCCTGTTAAGCTTTCCAAAAATTCAGTCATCATGGCAGTTGATCGTAATATTAATATTGAAGCAAGTGAATTCACAGGTGGTATTTTTGATTTATCAACGGAGCAAGAACATGCTCCGATGCCGCCATTATTTGCAGGTGATCTTGATTCAAGAAATGCCATTGTTGTCCCTCTCATTATGGGCTACAAGACACAAAAAAATGAAATCACCTATTTTCCAACTTATGCAATGGTGCGCCCTCAAGCTGAAAGAATCGTAGAGTATCGCGAACTCAAGCAAGGATTCCATGGCGGAACACTAAGTATAAAAGTGAGAGAAAGAGATCAATCTGAAATTCCGGTGTTTATTTCAACGGGAGGAAGAGGTCAAAATGCGGCCAATACAATCCCTGAAGGGAAGGCTGATAAATCGGGTTTTAATTTAGGTGCATTAATTAATTGGGAGCCTTCTTTTGCAGATAGCAATATACAGTCGACGTTTTTGTTAGGGCCATCTTTTGAAGAGTTAAAAAAAGTTCGAGACAATGCATTTCGGGTTGAAGGTAAATTGGTTGTTTATGTTGTGGACCGTAACTACCTTCTAAGGAATAAAATGATTTCTAAAGAAGAAGCAAAAAAATATGATAAGGCCTGCGAAAACGTTGGCGATATTCACGTTTGCACTCAAGATTACCTGTCGACTATTGCAGATAAAATGATTGAAGAAAAACTTAAAGATAGGCAAGTTGATCCTACAACGAACCCTGATTTTTTAAATGCGCAATTATTTGCTCCAAAATTAAAAATTCTACCAGAAGTTTCTCCTTTAAAGACAGGTCTAATTGGTGAGAATGGAATAATGAAATTACAAGGTTTTAAATAAGCTGGAGTTATAATGTCGTTATTTAAAAAAACATTTCTGAGAACAATTTTACTTTCTTTATTGACGACAGCTACCGCTAGCGAAATCATGAATTATCCCGCAGGAATTATCTATAACAAGCATTCGGTATTAATTGTCGAGGAAGCAGGTCTATTACTCGATAAAGATACTACCATTCATGTCGATGAACTTATATTAAATGGCCCAATTGTCACTCGTGGACATTCATTAATTATTGATGCTGATACAATCAGAGTTGCGGGTACTGGAATGATTATTGGATTTAGAAATGATCAATCTGATCTTCTAGATGTTGCTCAAGTAGGTCTTAAAGGATTTGATAGTCGTTATGGGGGCGAAACCGGTGGAGTTGGATTTCCTGGTGCAAATGGATTACCTGGAGATCAAGCTCCAAAATCAATTGTGGTTTTTGCAGCAACGACCATTGGAAATTTAGTAATCAACGGAAACGGTCAAAAAGGTGGTACCGGAGGCAAGGGGGGACAAGGTGGAACTGGTGGTGCTGGATTGCCAGGAGTTGATGCAAAGGCAAGTTGTAAACTTTTTACAACGTCACATCCTGGGGGGGCAGGTGGCACAGGCGGCACAGGCGGCCAAGGTGGTACCGGAGGTACCGGTGGCATTGGTGGACGTGCACTTGAAGTTGAATTTTTTTCAGGAACAAGTAGTAATGTAAATATAATTTCGCTCCCCGGAGAGAAGGGTATATCGGGAAAACCTGGTGATAAGGGAAAGGGTGGCAATCCTGGCCGGGGAGGACGGCCTGCTTCAGATAGTGGTTTTTTATGCAATGATAATCAAGCTGGTGGAGCAACGGGAGTCAGTGGTCCTGACGGAGAGATGGGCACAACAGGAAAAGAAGGGGAATATGGTCCATGCGCAAATCGCCAACCTCTACAACAAAATTTTTTAGATTTAGAATTAAAAAGATCAGCAAGTGTGAAAGCTTGGTATAAATTTCATATCCAAAGAATGTTTTATTTATTGCTTGAGGATTCATTACGTCTACAACAAAAAAATTTAACTCGATCAGATATTGGATTAGCATTCATTAGTGATGAACTAACGGATTTTTTTTCTGATGCAGATAAAATTGCACAAGAACAAATAAAATTTTCCTGGAATCAATATCTTATTGAACCACTTACACTTGCTTTACAAAGCAATGACTCATCATTTGACAAAAATGAAGCAGAAAAAATTCTTGAAAAATCTAAACTATTAGTTGGGGCCATTGAAAGTGGGATGATTGATGTACTTCAAAATTCTTTCAAAATGGCTGAGTATGATCTTTATGTGTCAGCTCAAAAAGCAAGTCATTCATGTAAGAATTTTTGTAACTGGACAGCGTAATTTAATATCTATGTTATAAATGCTGGCAACTTCCCATCGAAAAGCAACCTAAGCGCTTCGGTTGGACTGACTCCATTTTTCCTGCAAGTCACTAGATAAGATCGAA
>JAGOVS010000226.1 GCA_018060625.1 Bacteriovorax sp.
TGTACAAAGTAAATGATCAGCGGCATGAGAAACTTGATAGACTGTGGAAAAATAATGTAATAGAAGAAACAATTAACGAGTTAGTTCACTGACGCAATTGCTCGGACAGAAAAAAACGGACGCTACCATCTAATATTGGTTTTAAAAAATCTCGATAATAATGATAAAAGAGCGCCCTTTAATATTGATTAGTTTTAAAATCAGTGCTCTAATTTAGGCAATAGTCTATTAACAAAAAAGGTCACAGCATGCTCTCTTTAAAATCTATTCAAAAAATACTACTTTCATTGGTATGTTTTATTGGTGTTAACAATTTTGCGTTCGCACTCTGCACTATGAACGGCAAAGAATACCTACCAAGAAAGACTTACGAAATTGATGAAAGTTTAACCGGTTTAGGAATTTGTAAAAACGATCGAAATGGCGTTTTAGTTCTAGCAAGTGAAATCCAATATCTAAAAGGTGTACCTAACGGTGTCGCTAAAATCTATTATGATGATGGGAAATTACACTATATCACTAATTACAAAAACTATATCCTTGAAGGTGTTGAAACAGAATACTTCAGTGACAATTTTAGAATCGAAAAAACATATAAAAACAATAAAATTCTTTCCACTGAAGAGTATACAAATAATAAACTTAGCAAAAAGTATAATGTTGCTACAAATACTCGCATTGGTTATAACGACAAAGGCCAACTTAAAGAACTGCATTGTGGTGATAAGGCCTTCACCAAGGCAGATGCTGAATGGTGTGGATTCAATGGTAAAACTGGAACAGCAAATTTGTATGCCACAAATGGGAAAATTGAACGTAGTGAGCAGTATCTTAACGGTATACTAAATGGTCTGTATAAAGAGTATGATACTGAGACAGGTAAAGTTATTAAATCAATCCAATACAAAGATGGCGCATCTGTTGGAGAAGTTAAAGCTAGCGCTCAGGGTGATACATTATTTAAATCTAACTGTGATGCTACTTTTAAAAAATGTGAAGAAACAAAATATTATGAAGATACAAAAACGATTGAATCTTATGTAAAATGGGAAAATAAAATAAAAGTTTTTGAACAGTATAATTATCAAAACGGAAACCAAAGACAACTAACCGAATACAAAGATGGAAATTATTTATTAACAGAATTTTTTGATAGTGGCAAAAAATCATTCGTCACAGAATTAACCACTGTAATAGTAAATAGAGATTCACATGAAACTGGAATCATTAAACATGGCTCTCGAGACAGCTTTGACGAAGACGGAAACCTAAAATCACATGAACTGTTCGACAAGGGAAATCTTCAAGGTTTATCTAAATTTTACGCTGAAATTAAAGGGCACAAAGTTATCAATGAACAGACATATGTCAAAGGACAACTGACCTCTATGAAAATCATCGTCGATGGTAAAGACATCTTGATCAAAGAATTTATGAAAGATGGGTCAACTAAAAGTACAAAAAGATTAAATAAATCCCCTATTGATGAATATATCAAATAGTTAAGGAATTTTCCTATTAATTGGATTGATCTCGAAAAGCGGAAATACCAAATAATTAATTGATTTGGACGAACACCTTCAACTACTAAATTCGTTGTTTGGTTAGCCAGGTCTTCCAAATTTCAGAAGAGGTGCTTGGATACCTTAGGCCCGCAAATTTACCCCAGGCATCTCGATACTTAAACCACTTTCTCTGAGTGGCCTGGATGCCATCTTTCGTGACCACAGGATCATCAACATGCCCCTTATTGATGAAGCTGGAATAAGTGTCGTTCAAAACTTTTTTTAAGTTCAGTCTCCTTCTCGATCGCAATCTCAGCTCTTGACGATCCAAACATGTCTAATTCAGATAGTGCTATAGAGTTGTTGATTTCACTGTAACGATTTTGCAGCTCTCTTTTTTTAGCAATATATCATATGGAACAAACGACCCTTTGGAATCATAAATTTCAGTTGAGATCGATTCTTCATCTTTTTTAACCCCATTGGCTTTAAGAATACTCAAATCAATCACCTTTAATGTGTTTTTTGCTTGGAATTTCTCTTTATTTTTATCTTTTTTTTCGCTATTAATTGCTGCTTCCTCGGCCTGTTTCATACAATCCGCTGCAAATGTTAATGAAGGAATTACAGCAATATGACCCAGGACTAATATTAATAGTATATGCTTCATAAAATTTCCTTATATCATCTTGTTAAATATTCAAAAAATATGATCTTATAAAGAGAAATATTGGTCAACTCGTTTTAACTTTTAATTACTCAATAAATTTAAGAAAGTGAGAGATGTGCGCTTATCATTATTTTATACTTGAAGGAATTCTAGAATTTTTTTCTAGAAAATATTTAAACTCTGAGTAGTATTCTTTATTTGGGATACGATCCAAGGCTTTTTTCCCTTTTTTGTCAGCAATGTCAAACGTTGCACCAGCTTCTTTTAAGGTCACTGCAGCTGAAAGACATCCTGATTTTGCTGCAACAATCAGTGGCGTTTCCCCTTTATCATTTAATGAATTAACATCGCTTCCATCTTTTATTAATAAATCCAACATTTGAGAATTACAATAATAGGTCGCTAAATGAATGGGATAAAACCCAGTTTCTTTATTAAACTCATTCCCTTTTATTTTTTTAGAAATTATATATTCCAACATTTTGGTATTTTTGCTATCAATTGCTAGCATTAAAGCGTTAAATCCAAATCGTTCTTTATTTTTTTTATTAGTAATACTGCCTTCAAACGATGCTCCATTCTTTTCAAGAAATTTCGCCATTTCAATATTGCCTTCCCTTATCGCAACCAACATTGCCGTCATTCCTTGCTTGTTCCTGACACTGATATCTGGATTGGCCTCTAATTCCTTTTTAATGACGTCATATTTATTTTGATAAACTGCTTTAGTTAACCGGCCACGATAGAGTTCAGGAGTATTAAAATCTTGAATAGTGTATGCAACAAATAAAAAAACACAGGATCCTACTATTAATGTGTATTCTTTTTTTGGATTCCAAACATTTGAACGATAAGAGATTTTTTCATTAGTCCAAATTTTTAAGGCCCTAAAATAGCTTGCTATGATTAATGTAATAATGATTGGTACTGACCACCATGAATTAATAAATTCCCATAGAGATTTTATAGCGTTTAAACAGATTTCAAGAATGTCAATATTGAATATCTCACCAATATAATCCAAACTAATTCCAAGAAACGCTATAGCACTAACAAAGGTTAGAGAATTTCGTAAAAAACGGATGAGTTGATTGTTTGCATTTTTTTTCTGATATTCTTTTCTAGGATACTCAATGAGATAAATGACCCCCAAAATACTACCTAAAATACATAATAGAAGAAAGTTAATAAAAAATTTACCAAGCAAGAAATCACCATAAAAATAAACACTCATTTGTGGCCAAAAACAGCTAAACCATAATACAAACGGTGTCACCGTTAAAAGCGATGATAGTGACATTGAAAAAATCAATTCTTTTTTGGTCAAGGGAAGTCCTTGAAGAAATTTCCAAGAGAATTGATCTTTACCAAACTTTGTGCTTGGTAGAAAGGAATAAACGCTAACAAAAATTATAGTTTTAAAAAGCAATATACCAAGAATAACAAATTGAAAAAAACCATTCACATTTACAAAACGCAAGGAAAAAGTGGTAAGTAAAATTAACGTAATCAACAGAACTAAATCCTTTTTCATCCATTCGAAATTGTTTTTCAATATACTGATTATGTTTTTACTCATGCGACCTTCTCAATATGAAATAGATTCAAAATCTCAGAAGGGTTTTTC
>JAGOVS010000227.1 GCA_018060625.1 Bacteriovorax sp.
ACTTTGTTCCGGCCATGAGCGAGCCGAGGTCTAGTGAGTAGACCGTCTTCCCTTCTAGAACGTCCGGCACCTTACCTTTGACTATGGCATCAGCAAGACCTTCCACGATGGCCGTTTTTCCGACTCCCGCAGGGCCGACAAGAACCGGGTTATTCTTTGATCTTCTTCCTAGAATTTCCATCACGGCCCGAATCTCTTTAGAGCGGCCAACGACTGGATCCAGTTTTCCACTTTCGGCCAGTTCATTCAAATTAGTAAGAAAGCTCGGCATCTCCATCACTTCGTCAGAGTGCTCGGTCGAAAGCGAATTGTAATCGATTTTAAACTGAGGAACAATTTGGGCCATATACTTTAGAAGATCTTTCTCACTAATTTCAGATCTTCCATTTTGGATAGCAAAGGAAGAAGCATATGTGAGCCATTCTGAGAGTTTTGACGATGCCCTCAACTGATCCATCTCTACTTTAGATTTCACCGATGGAATGAGCTCTAAAAGCTTATCTAAATCTTTTGCGTATTTCTTTAGTGCTCTCGAGCAAAATGATTGAGGATTATTTATCAGGCCATAGATCAGATGCTCTGGAAAAATTTCTGCGTGCTTTCTCTTTAAGCATTCGCTTTGAGCGATTGCGATAGAGCCTTCAGTAATTGAGTCAAATTTATTCATAATCCCTCTCCTCTTTTAAAAGGTCAACATTACTTCTTAATAAGAAGATGGGATCAATGAAGGCATTGTCAATAGGGGAGGGAAATTATTGTTGAGACGCTAAAATTTTGAGCACTCTCTCTTGAAACATCGTTTCATCAAAAGGCTTAACCAAAAAAGTTTTCACTCCCAACTCAATGGCCTTAGCAATCACTTCTTTTTCAAGAGTCCCTGAAACGATTAAGACTGACTCTTTTTGATTCAAAGATGTTTTATGAAACTCGGTCAATAAATCGAGTC
Organism: Bacteriovorax sp.; assembly: GCA_018060625.1. Lineage (GTDB taxonomy): Bacteria > Bdellovibrionota > Bacteriovoracia > Bacteriovoracales > Bacteriovoracaceae > Bacteriovorax. The sequence continues at coordinate 947 of JAGOVS010000227.1, forward strand.
CTGACTTCTTTGGCATATTCATATCAAGCAAGATGAGTGAAAATTTTTGATTGCGAAGTTTTTGGGTGGCCATAATCCCATCGTTAGCGGAAACGATGTTTTTAAAACACCCTAAATTTTGGCAATACTCTTTTAAGATATCGCAGATATCAAGATCATCATCTACGATTAACACATCCCTTTGAATTCTTTTATCCAATGCCATAACTCTCTCTAATTCTAAATATTATCGTTGATTTTTTTTCTTAAATCAACTTCGTCTTTTGTCAGTTTTTCTTTATTAAAAATTTTATCCAAAACAAAAGCAAGTCTCAATCCTGCCTGTTTAAGTCTGAGTTCAACAGTCGGTTTTACTTTATAATTATACTCGTAACTTAAATTAGAACTCTCTCCCATATCATAAACTTTAGAGCGAAGCTCTTGAGACTCTTTTGACCAATCTAAAAAAGTGCCTTTCTCCCAAGCGACCTTCTCTTCTTTAGAATAGTGGTTCAAATAATTCGAGTATTCAGAAAAAGATAATTTTTCAAAATCAATGAGCTCTTCATCCCATATCGAATGAAGATTAGATTCATTCTTGAACCATTTAACCCTAATCGAATTTCCCCCTCGATCTTCGGCCAGCCCAACATGCAGGGGTTGGTGCATATCCCCTGTCATATGAATCAAGAATTTCAGGGCCTCTAACTTACGCTCTTTTGTCTCTAAAGGGTTGCGAAGAATATCTTCAAAGCGATAAAGAGACTCAATAACATCGCCCTCTTTATTTCTTTTTTGATCAAAATAAGTCTTCCCATTGGGAATGCTTACATAATGCCATGGAGTCGTATAACCCATTTTGGGATCTGATCTTATTTCATCGGCCCAAACAGACATGCGAGAGAGATCTTCAACGCCTGCGATTTCCTTAATGGCCTTGAGCGTGCTGGGTTTTAGATTTCGCTGAGCAAGTTCTCCGACAATACGATGACCTGTTTTTCCCCAGGAAAAAGCACTTGGTGAATACGCTAAAATTAAAAAAGAGATGATGAATACATTTTTCATAAATCGCACTTTGCTCCAAATAAACATTTTTTCTTAACGGTTTTTGCCACAGATAAAGGAACTAATTTCTCCCACCCCGGAACACCATCTTGAATCATTTTTAAAACCTTTCTCGACCAAATTTGAATAACGTCAGGATTATAATCGGTAATATCCTCAATGAAATGATTCTCAACGAGATAGAGCAATAAAAAAGAGAGATCCTGGGCCACATTCATTGACTCTATCGTCTTTATCTCATGAGTATCATCATCACAGGCAGGATATATATACAGTTTTGTTCTTGGTTCGAAAAGGGTTCCAAGAGAGCCAATTAAACCAAAACGAGTTGATTCGTACTTACCTTGATTTAAAATTTCTTCAAGATTGTAGGAGGCCATGACAAAAGCAATATTTTTCTTGGCGTATTTTGTAAAAAAGATATTCAAATCGCTATAAGTGTCAGAATTTGAAATAAGTACTCGCTGTCCAAGGGCCGAGAGTAAATCAACTCTCGCTAAAAAATCCTCATTATCTACAAGTCCTCGATCGAGCAGTTGAGACATACTGATCTCAGGAATTACAATAATATTGTCTTTTTCCTGGGGAATCAGTGAATTTTTAAATTTTCTTAAACCACATTCTAACATATCTAAACTTAAGTTTGTAGGAGGGCGATAGCCTCCTCTTACAACTAAAATATTTTTCTTATAAAGAACATCAGAAGCTTGCAAAACCTCTCCATCAACGTCAAAGATGACTGCTTCACATAATTTCATTTTGACTAATTCTAAACAAAGCAGTCTTGAATCAACTCCACTGAAGGCTTCTCCCGAGACGCGAATCATATCAATTTTTAATCTCGATGTACTGAGCCCATCCATGAGTCCGCGAATAAAATTTTCTCGATCCTGAACATCATGAAAGACGGCATAGACAAGATTGACGCCCAATAGTCCAATGGCCTCTTGCTGTTGAATATTTTCAGCATCAAGCATGCTGATATGAATAATGACTTGAGAGGGAGAAGCTTTTGGACGATGTTGAAATTTAATCCCAATCCATCCATGATTTTCGCCAGTGCCTTTATAAGACTTGGCCGCCACAGTATCAGCAAAGGCAAAAAACTTCGTCCCTTTAGGGCGTGTCTCTGTCAGTCGCTCGATCAAAATTTCATATTCAGTATCCAGCATTTTCTGCAGGCGCTCTTCACACACATAGCGACCAGAGTTTTCTTTGCCATAAATAGCATCACTCATGGTCATATCGTAGGCCGAAATACTTTTAGCAATAGTCCCAGCGGCCCCGCCTGCACGGAAGAAATGGCGGGCCACTTCTTGCCCGGCCCCAATTTCAGCGAATGTCCCGTAGATATCAGGGTTTAAATTGACTTCCAAGGCCTTCTGTCTTTGACCTAGTTCCATCTTCTTCTCCGTTTCAATAAATATGAGACTAATAGTATCGAGAGAAACAGAATAAGAAAACAGCAATAGAGCGACCCCATTCAAAAAAAGTAGACTGCTCAAGTTAAGTTCGCATGCTCTTTTACCGATAGAGTTGAAGAATCTTAAAAAGGATGCCTTATGAATATTTTAGATTTAGTTGCTCTTGCTCTAGGATCGGCCTTGGTGATGCTCGTTTTTATTACCCAGGCCAATATTGAAAACTCTCGGGTGAAAATAAAAGTGAAAATAAAAAAATAGTCTTTTGCCTATCTTCATTCAAAAAAAAAGGCCCAGCATCAAGCTAGGCCCTCAGTTTTTTCTGTCTGTATCGATTAATCCATTTTGTAGAGTTTACCGTCTCCACTTATGAAGTAAGATTCGGCCGTCG
>JAGOVS010000228.1 GCA_018060625.1 Bacteriovorax sp.
TTAGAAATTGTTTGTATCCCACGATCATTGGAATAAAGAATAGTTCCATCAGCAAGTTTTGTTTCAACATTATATTTTTTAGAATAGACTTGGCGAAGTTCCGCATCGTTATTTAAACGAGTCACAAGTGCTTGCACCGCAGACTCACTCATTGGCTCCTTTTTCTTCATTGCTTCTACGATTTTTTTAGAAGATGATTGGACATTGATTGCTTCTTTCGGAACAAAACGAGTACGAGCTCCTGATCCATTTTCAATGACCACAACTGATCCATCCGCAGAAACAACCAACTTTGTTTCATAAAGAGATCCCCAACCAAAACCAAACCAACCATTATCTGTCGATTTTGCATTGTATGTTCGAGTGACTTCAAGGTCATGATCACCACCAGGAACAATGATGTCCGTGTAAGTGATATAGAAGTTTCCGTTTTTTAAATTCACGCCACCAAAGGCCATGAGAGGAAAAAGAGAGAGGGCAATCAGTGATTTTCTAAAATTCATAAAATCAATTCCTTGTTAATAAAAAATTCATTAGTCATTTCGGTTAATAAGCTTCACACCTTTAAATTTTAAATCTTTATTTTTACTATTTTCATTATAACGTAAATTCCGGCCAAATCGAAAAGAACTGCAAGCGTAAGCATGATAAATCCAATGACCGTCGTAAATAGTGGAGTCATTGAGTTGGGATCTTGCACGTAATAAATTAAACCTAAGGCATAAGGCATGGCCCCAATGGTCATCCCTTGGAATCGCCCCGATGCTGTGTATGTATCCACTTTTTGCTGTAATCGCACTCGTTCACGAATAACATCGACGATCGTATCAAAAGTCTCGGCCAAATTACCGCCTGTTTCTCTCAAGATATTCACAGAAGACACAAACATGTCATTATCTTCGGTTGGTACTCTTTTAGTGAGGTTCTCAAAACATTCTTCTAGTGGCATACCAATTCTATTTTGCTGAAGAATAACATTAAACTCTTGTGAAATAGGTGGTGGCATTTCATCTACAATCATTCCGATGGCCTGAGGTACTGAGAGTCCCGCGCGAATTCCATTTGAGAGAAGTTGAAGAGCGTCGACCATTTGAAGTGAGTAGGCCTTGATTCTCTTCTCTACCAAATAATCTACAATTATTTTGGGAGCTTTAAAACCGATGAAGGCAAGAATAGATCCTAAAATACTCCCTATTATCCAAGAACCCAATGCACCAACCAATATAAAAACAACCAACCCTAAACCAACTGAAGAACCTAAAAGCATATAAGTTAATCTATCTTGAGGAATTTCAATAAAAAGAAATTCCAACTTCTCCATAATATAAGTTCTCGTTCCATAAGTTTGGCGCTCGATCCATTCAAACATATTGACTGAATACTTGTAGCTTAAGGCAAAAACCATTGCCCCCACTAAAAAGATGAGTCCCTTGAATCCGATAATACTAATAAAAAAACTCACGTTTTTTCCTTACTTTTTAACCGGAGGCTTCACTGCCAAAGCCGGTGTCGGGCCTGCTGCTGCTGGTACTGCTGCTGGTACTGCTGGTGGAGTTGAGGCTGGGGGTGGTGGCCGATTACTAAAAATCCCCCTAGGAACATTGTACCCCTTCCTCTCAAGCACTTCGATAAACTTTGGTATAAATCCTGTTGCCTGAAACTCTCCGATAATTTTTCCATTCTTATCAATTTCTTTTTGAACATAGAGAAAAATATCCTGCAGGATGACCGTATCTCCCTGAAGACCTCCTATTTCCGTGATGTACATAACTCTTCTCGATCCATCATCAAGACGCGATTGCTGAATAATCATATGGACAGCACTTGCAATCATCTCTTTAATTGCACGGGCGGAAATAGACGTTCCTGCGTATTGAACCAGAGTTTCAAGCCGCCCAATACACTCGCGAGGATTGTTAGAGTGAACAGTCGTCATCGAACCATCATGTCCTGTTCCCATGGCTTGCAACATATCTAACGTTTCCCCCCCACGACACTCACCAACGACAATTCGATCTGGTCTCATTCTCAAAGTCTGTTTAACAAGACAGCGAATATCAATGGCCCCATCACCTTCAAGCGAAGGTGGCCGTGTTTCAAGTCGAACAATATGATCTTGGGGAAAATTAAGTTCAGCGGAATCCTCACATGTAATAATGCGTTCATTGGATTGAATAAATCCTCCCAAAACATTAATCAGCGTCGTCTTTCCAGAACCCGTTCCTCCTGAAACAATAATATTTCTATGGGCTTCAACCGCAATACGAAGAAAATCGGCCATACTTTCTGTCATTGAACCGTATTTCACTAAATCTTTATAGGTCAAACGTTTCTCAGGAAATTTTCTAATTGTTATTGTACAGCCATCAATAGAAGAAGGAGGGATGATCGCATGAACGCGAGATCCATCACGCAAGCGAGCATCAACATAAGGAGTTTTTTCATCAATCCTTCTCCCAATGGGGGCAACGATTCTTTCGATAACGTTTAAAACTTGTCGATCATTAGTAAAAGTAACATCTGAGAGTTTAATTTTCCCACTTTGTTCGTAATAAATCTTATAAGGTCCAACAACCATGACTTCTGAAACAGTCTTATCCTTAAGCAGATCTTCAAGTGGACCAAGCCCTAATGCTTCATCGATAATTTCTTTAACTATCTGCCCCATGTCTTCACGAGTATTCAATATTCCCTTGGTATCTTCTTTGCCTAATAAGTCTACGACCACTTTCTTTGTTTGTTCTTTGAGAATAATTTGAGCTTTAGGGTCATTCTCATCCGTTTTTTTTAAGTCCATCTCTTCAACAAGGGCCTTATGAATGCGTGATTTAAGTTCTGTCCAAGGATTTTTTCCGCCCTTGGCGCCACTCGCTTGCCCATCCTTATTATCTTCTTTTTTAACCCCAGCATCTGTTGGTTTAATGAGTTTTTCGAGTGTTCTTAGAACATTTTTTTCACTTAATTTTCTAAAAGTGTCCACTATCCCCTTAGCAAAAGGGGCGTTTCGAGCGACGAGCATTACTGGTTTTTTTTGATTCAAGGCCAGAATGCAATTCTGATCATCTTTGACGATAGCAGAGAAAATTGGTTTCCCTAGAGTTTTTGAAATAACATCATTTGTTACGGGGTGTCCTTGCTGAGCTTGATTAACCACAAATTGAATCATATCTTTTGGGAACATCATCGTTATTAAATCAGAATACAGTCGCTTTGTTTGATTTAGCGCCAATATATCAGGCGTCACAACCACAATTATAAGAGTCGAAAACTCTAAGGCTTTAATGGCCAATGGAGTGAGGTCATTCCCAGCATCAATAATTGTTACTGGATAAATATTTGTTACGGCCTTTAGTGTTCTTCCCAATGCCTCTACTTCTATTCCATTTGTTGCCACGGGATCACTTGGCATACCTATGTAAAAAACATTTTGATTCATACTTACAAACTGCTGGATGGAATTAGGGTCAATGGCGCCTTTAAAATCAGCAAGCTCTTTAATATTTTTCTTGCCCTTCATCCCTGTAATGAAATCTTGATCTCCACTGGCCTTTTGATCAAAATCCAGTAAGAGCGTTTTCACTTTACCTTCAAGGGCATAAGCAAACGCAAGGTTGGCAGCGACTTGAGACTTCCCCAATCCCCCCTTACCACCAATAATTGAAATTATATGTCCGGCCATTTTATCGGCTCCTTTTTCTAAATTTTCTCTCAATTTCAGTTGCACCGCTTGAGGCTGACTCGATAACTTCCGGTGTAACAAAAATGACGAATTGTGTACGTGATGTAGAATA
>JAGOVS010000072.1:0-10815 GCA_018060625.1 Bacteriovorax sp.
ATGCTTACAGTGGAGAGCTCTCGATAGTTCGAACTGAGGCATCGTTAGAGGGGACCCGTTATATTCACGCTCAATATTTTTCCGAGACAAATGGAGAGGGATTTCTTCAACATCTATCCTTTGAGTTTCGAGCAGGAAAGCACTCTTTTGAATTAGTAAGAAAAATGATAGAAGACGAATTTCAGATAAAGGCAGATCCAGCGGAAGAAAATGCTGATTTTGTTTCTTGGAAAATTCAAGGACGTTCTGTTTGGATTAAAAAACTGGATCTTGAGGACATGAAATCAAAATCACCTTTTAATAGTTATGATAGACAAAAGGATGTAGGGACGATCCGAATCACCAACGAAGCTGAAATTCATTGAAAACTCTTTTTTGTTAAATCTCTTCGGCCGGAAGTCTGATGGTGTATTGACCTGTTTTATCATCTCGGTTCATGATGAGTAAATTACACTTTTGAGCATCTTCGACTAATTCACGAAATGAGCGGTAACCATAAGCTGATTCTGTAAAGCCCGGTCTGCGCCTTTTCATGGTTTGCTTGACCATAGAGCCCCACATTTTTTCTTCTTCTCCACGTTCCTCGCTTAAGGCCTCTAACGTTTCCACGATAAAATCCAGTGCCTCCTGGCGTTTGTTAGTAGGTTTTGCATTTTGAGATTTTTTAGGAGTGGGACTGCGAGAAAATTTTTGTTCTCTGACAAGATCATCATAAAAAATAAACTCATCACAATTTGCACTTAGTAAATTTGAAGTTGAGTCTTTAACTCCAATGCCGATAACTGTTTTGTTGTTTTCACGCAGCTTGGAGACGAGTGGTGAGAAGTCGGAGTCTCCACTGATGATAACAAATGTATCAACGTGAGATTTTGTGTAACAGAGATCAAGTGCATCAACAACCATGCGGATGTCTGCAGAATTTTTTCCTGATTGTCTAATATGGGGTATCTCAATTAATTCAAAGGCCGCTTCATGCATGGGAGATTTAAAGTCTTTATATCGATCCCAATCACAATAGGCTTTTTTTACAACAATGCTTCCTTTTAAGAGAAGTCGTTCTAAAACGCGATTAATATCGAACGTGGTATACTTAGCATCGCGTACTCCGAGAGCAATGTTTTCAAAATCACAAAATAAGGCAATGTTTGTATTTTCATTTGTTGCGGCCATAAGCTTAATCCCTAACTTAAATTGAAGAAGAGTTTTTTCTTATGGTACCGGAATTCATGATAAAGAGCTATTAAACTTTAGCTTTAGATGTGTAGATCTTTTGAAAAAAAATTAATATAAAACTTAAGAGAATAAATGGGATGCCTGGATAGAGCGGGATCACTAAGAAAAAAAGTCCAAGCCCAAATAAGACCAGGGCACTAATGATTCGCAACAAATTAAAAAAGCGGTTTTGGGCTTCTTTTTCTTCTTGATAAATGAGTCCAATTGAAAAGTTAGCAATAAGTGATAGGAGAAGATAATAGAGGAAGCGCTGAATTTTCAGGGTGATTTTGGAATTTTCTAAAAAGCTTTTTGAGTCCAGGCGTTCACAGCCTTCATTGATAATATGAGAAATCCGTTTTTGAAGATCTTGGGTAAACTCCTTAGAATAAATGTTTACATTCATTTCTAAGTTCTGCTGATAACTGGTATAATTTAAATTAAATGAGCCAATCGTTACCCAGTTGTCGTCAACGATGGCCAGTTTTCCATGAAGGATTGATTTACTCCATTGATAAATCTCAATTTCATTTTCAAGAAAATAGGAGTAGAGGTATTCTGAAGCTTTGATATAGCTTGGCCAGTCAGAATACTTTGGAAGAACAAGTCGAACCCTAACCCCTCTTTTTTTTGCGGCCACTAATTGCTTCATAAAAGATTTGCGAGGAAAAAAATAAGAACTAATAATGGTGATTTCTTTTGTCGCCTGCTTGGTTAGTTCTGCATATTGTTTTGTAATTTGCCAACGTCTGAAAACCCAATCATTGACTACGATCTTAATAGGGATACCATTTTGAATGGGCAGTGTTTTCTTTGGGGGAGAAAAGTTGATTTGTCTTGTTGAGTTTGAATTAAAGAGATGCTGACAGTACTGAGTTAACTCATAAGTGACAGGTCCTCTTATGGAGACAGCAAAATCCAATTGAGGAAAGTGGGGATTTGCAGCAAGACTTGAGAGGACGTTTATTCCTCCTATTAAAGCAATTTCTTGGTCCACGAGCAAAATTTTGTGATGGAGTCTTCTTCCCCAACTGTAAAGCCATTCAATTTTAATGCTGTTAAAGCGAACAAAGTGGATACCTGCCTCCAGCAATTGCTCTTGAGCTTTAAGGTCCATGAGTCTTGATCCAATAAAATCCACAAGCAAATAGACTTTTATATTTCTTTGAGCAGCGGCAATGAGCTCAGCGTGGACTCGATTGCCAAATCCATCCATCATGAATATGTAAGTCTGAAGATGGATGTCCGTTTTAGCATTTTGAATAAGATTTATGAATCTTTCATAATACTCAGGGCCATCTTGAAAGAAGCATAATTCATTATTTGTTGAATAGGAAAAAAGATTACGATTCATTGATTTCTACCTCACAATAGAGAGGAAGATGATCAGAGAGGTGACCTATAACTTTACTTCTTTTTAAGGGATTTAGGATATGGGCCTTATGAATGGTCATATTTTTGACATAAATACGATCCAAGCATAAAAAAGGAAAGAGTGATGGAAACGATTTTGCATAGTTTCCATGAAGTGACTTATGAACTTCTTTCATTTGGAGTTCATTTTCAAAAACATCAGTTGCCTTTTTATTCCAATCATTGAAGTCTCCGGCAATTAGAAAAGGGATATTTTGAATTGGATGATTAAGACCGCGTAAGAGAATCTGTTCTTTAATTTTTTGGTATTGAAGAAGACGGCCACCATGCAGAAGATTGAGATGCGAGCATGCAGCATAGAAAAATGGAACTTTTATTTTGTATTCTTTTGGAATGAGAATTTTACAAATAAGCAGTCCTCGCTTTTCCCAAGGGTTAGTAGAGAGATCGATGTTTTCAAAAGTCTCTATGGGGAATTTACTTAAAATGAGATTGCCGTGATGGCCATGATCATAAACGGCATTTTGGGCGTAAGAAAAATGGGGCCAAAGTTCATCTGCTAAATATTCAAATTGTGAATCAATGTAACCACTATTTTTGAATTTTTCATTTTTTCCAACGACTTCTTGTAAAAAGACGATGTCGGCCCGTGATGACCGAATCAATTCTTTCATTTCGGCCAGGAAATAGTTTTTGTTTTTCCAGTCGTAACCTTTGTGAATATTATAAGAGAGCATCTTTAGTTTCATCTTTCTTTATTTTCAATAGAAAGTATGCTTTTGGCAATCAACAAAATGACTTAGTTTTGTATAGCAATAGTGAATGAAACTTGACGAGAAGTACTTATGAAATAATACTTAACTTTGTTAAGCATTGTAATTGTTATCATTTTTGAATTTTATAATTGAGAAAAATATGAATTTAATTGATCTCTCTATTCGTCGCCCTGTATTTGCCTGGGTTTTAATGTTTGCTTTGATCATTTTTGGGGCCATTACCGTCAATCGCATGGGGATTAGTCAATTACCTGATGTCGATTTTCCTATTATCAATGTTTCTTTTAATTACGATGGAGCAGCTCCAGAGGTTGTAGAGGCCGAATTGATAGATCCTATTGAAGAGCGACTTCTTTCTATTGAAGGTATTAAAGATATGCGTTCATCGGCCAAGCAAGGGGCAGGGTCAGTCACTTTAGAATTTGATATTAACCGCAATGTAAATGTTGCTCTCCAAGAAGTTCAAACGGCCCTCAGTCAACTCAAATTACCAGCAGGTATAGATCCTCCAATCATTAGAAAGCAGAATCCTGAGGAAGACCCAATCTTAATTATCTCTATCTCGGGTAAAGCAGAGCTTAAGGAAATGCTAGCTTGGTCTGATAGTTATTTGCTAGATCAGTTGCGTTTTCTTCCTGGTGTAGGCGAAGTCAGCGTCGGAGGCTTTTCAGACCGAAATTTAAGAATTTGGATTAACCCTAAAAAATTGAGTCAATACGATTTAACGATTGCTGATGTTATAAATGCTTTAAAAACTCAACATGTTGAGAGTGCAGCAGGGCAATTTAGTGAAAAGTTGCGGGAGTTGCGAGTGCGCTGGTTAGGTGAGGCCAGAAATGTAGAGGAAGTGAAAAAAATTCGAATTCTCAGAAGGGGATCTGAGAGAGTGAATGGAAAAAAAATCACTATTGGTGATGTTGCTGATGTTGAAGACGGGCTCTCTGATATCCGACGAATTGCTCGAGTTGATGGCAAGCAGGCCATTGGGGTACAAATTAGAAAACAACGGGGGACAAATGAAGTTGATATTGCCAAAGTTGTTAGGAAAAAACTTGAAGAGATCAAGGGAAACTTTCCAAAAGGTTTCGATGCTCAAGTCGTCGTTGATTTTACCAAGTCAACGGAAGCGACTGTCGATCTAACGATTGAAAAACTTTGGGTGGCAGCGATTATTACGATTATTATTTGTTTTCTTTTTTTAGGGAGTTTGCAGGCCGCAGTTAATATTCTTTTTTCTATTCCGACATCAATAGTGGGAACTTTCACGATTATTTACTTTTCTGGCTTTACTCTGAATTTGTTCACTCTTTTAGCGCTCACTCTTTCTATATCAATTGTTGTAGATGATGCAATCATGCTTCTTGAAAATATTGTTCGTCATTATCGTATGGGGAAAGATTCGATCACAGCGGCCTCAGAAGGGGCAAAAGAAGTTCTACCCGCAGCTATTGCCTCTACTCTTGCAGTTGTTGCCGTATTTCTCCCCGTCGTTTTTATGGATGGAATTATTGGTAAATTTTTCTTTCAATTTGGTATTACAATGTGTGCTTGTGTTCTTCTTTCTCTCTTAGAAGCCGTTACCATTACACCAATGAGAGCAGCAGCACTGCTTTCGAGCTCGCCAAAGATTTCTCCCTTTGAACGTCACCTAGATCATACGTTTGAAAAGCTTGGGGACATATATAGAAGAATTTTAGAAATAACACTAAGATGGAAGTATGTCGTTGTTTTCTCTTCCTTGGCCTTTTTTATTTTATCACTTATCCTTATAGCTAAGGTCCGACAGGAATTTGTTCCTCTTCAGGACCAAAATATTATTATAATGTCAGCGCAAGCCAAGCCAGGAACATCGCTGAATGCAACAAGCGAAGAAGCCTTAAAGATTGAGGCCATCTTAAAGAAGAATCCCAATGTCTTAAGTTATTTAATGTCGATAGGTGCTGGAGGTGGTGGGTCTTCTTCTGTGAACCAAATGTTCATTCCCATTATTTTACAACCTAGAGAAAAAAGGCAAATGGGTCATGTGGCCATTATGGATGAATTAAGAAGAGAGTTTAAATCCCTCAAAGGACTTAAGGTCACTTTGCGAGATAACTCTGCCCGAAATCTTGCCTCCGGAAGACAAAATCCCATTGGGATTAATTTGCGAGGTCCAGATCTGGAGGTTCTTGAGAAAATTTCCAAGGAAATGATCTCTAAGTTAGAAACTGAAAAACTGGGAGTTGATTTAGATAGTGACTTCAGAAGAGGCATTCCAGAACTTTTGATTAAGCCTAACCGCGAGGCCATGGCAGAAAGAGGAGTTACAGTTGATCAAGTTGGTGAAGTTCTTTCATCTGGAATAGGAAGTGTAAGGCAAGGACGCTTCACAATGGATGGAAGGCGTCATGATATCCGTTTTAAAATTAGAGATGAATTCATAAAGTCGGCCGAAGATTTTAAAAATCTTTTTATCAGAAATAACTTTGGAAACTTAGTACCATTAAGTGAGTTGGTTACAATTGAAGAAGGGAAGGCCATTCAGGGAATTTCACGAGTGAATCGTCAACGGGCCATTTCTGTTTTTGGAAATTTAGCTCCGGGCGTCTCTCAATCGAAGGTCCTGGAGCGCGCCCGTAGCATTGCTGCTGAAATTTTGCCACCTGGTTATTCCTTTGCTCTTGAGGGAGCCTCGGCTGGATTTTCAAATTCGTTTAAAAGTCTAACGTCGGCCCTTTCGATCGGAATACTTGTTGCTTTTTTGATTTTGGCCATACAGTTTAATTCTTTTGTTCATCCATTTCCAGTATTGATTGCTCTTCCATTCAGTGTCAGTGGAGCATTAATGGCCTTATGGTTATTTGGCGCTTCCCTTAATCTTTTTAGTTTTATCGGCCTGATAGTTTTGATGGGAATTTCTAAGAAAAATTCTATTATGCTAGTAGAATTTAGCAATCAAGTAAGAGAGCAAACTCAGAAACCCATATTTGAAGCACTGCTTGAAGCTTGCCCTGTTCGCTTAAGACCGATTCTTATGACCTCTGTGGCCACGGTTGCCGCCGCTACTCCACTTATCTTTGGTCACGGTATGGGTTCTGAGACAAGACTTCCTATGGGATTATCCATTATTGGTGGAACCATAGTATCTACCTTACTTACTTTATTTGTTGTCCCTGCACTTTATTTAATTTTGGGACCACTTGAAAGAAAAACAAAAGAGCATTCGAAAATTAAGGAATAGTTATGTTTAAGTTATTTATTCTCGTTTTCATTTTTACATTTTATATGTTCACTGCGGTTGCAGATTCTGGCGTTCTTAATTTAAAAGATGTGCTTAAAATTGCTCAGGAGAATAATCCAAAGCTTATTGCGGCAAGAGAAAAATTAAATCAGTATGAAGCTCAAAAATTTCTCGCAAAAAGTACACTTTATCCTAACCTTTCTTGGATAATAGGGGGAAGTTACCAGAAAGATGCATCCTATACTGGAAGTTCTAAATTTGGAGGAAATGCTTATGATGTTTACTCGGCAGATTTGAAGTTGAGTCAGACACTTTATGGAAAAGGACTTCTTTCTGCGATTAATTTGTCTGAGTATGATAAAAAGATTCAGTTAGCAAACATTGAAATCGAAGAGAGAAATCTGACTCAAAATGTGATTGAAGCATTTTTTCGTTTTATTCTTAACCAGGAAGCGCTTGAGAATTTACTCAAGAATCAAGAAATCATTCAGAAATCATTAAAGACTACAACTAAAAGATATGAATCTGGACGTGGACAACTTCTAGATATTTTGCAAGTGAAAACGCAGCTGGCACTTATCCAGCCGCAAGTTGAGCAAGCTAAAAATCAATTAATGATTGCAGGACAGCAGTTAGTTAATTATATGGGAGAAAAAGATCATGAAGGCTTAATAGTAAAAGGAAAATTAAAATCTCTTCTTTTAAGAGATGTTCAAAGAATTATAGATATAAATAATTTAAATTTTCCAGAGTATCATTTGAATCAATTGCAACTTTCTCAATTAGATTACAATCGCGATATTATTTTAGGAAAAAATTTTCCAACCATAAAGCTTGTGGGTGACTATCTTTACACCAATTATAAAAAAACAGAAATCTTTTCAGAAAACTCTCGTGCTTGGTCAATCCAAGTGCAGTTGACCATTCCTCTTTTTTCGGGGTTTTCTTCAACTCATGAACGCTCTCTACTTGCTTCCCAAGACACTCAGTTACGGATTGCCCGTAAAGAACTTGAGAATACATTGAATTTAAAAGAAGTGACTAGCTTGAAAAATCTTCAAACTTCAGAATCGTCCTTAATTTCATCAGAATCTGCTGTTAGGCTGGCCGAAGAGGCCCAAGCTGAAGGCAATCGTCTCTATAAATTATCTCAAATTGATTTATTGCAATTTCTCAGTGTTCAGCAAAATGCCCTTCAAGCAAAATCGAGTTTAAATCAGCTGAAGTTTCAAAGTATTCTTGCTTATGTGAATTATTTTGTGGCCTCGGGCCAGTCACTAACTAGGTTAGTGGACATACTTGTTGAAGGGTAAAAAATTGAATAAGTTAAAGGGCACTCTTTGTTTGGCCGAGTTGATGATGGATGTGATGCCAAAGGCGATGCAATCTATTCGATCGGAAATGAGAAAAGGTAGAGGAGAGCATCTCTCCGTTCCCCAATTTCGAGTGATGGCCGCTGTTAATCGAGGTCTTGGACACAATAAAGAAATAGGGAATTTGTTGGGTGTTAGTGAAGCAGCTATTTCTCGAATGGTGGATCATTTAGTTCAAGAGGGAATACTTAAGAGAGGTGTTAATAAAATAGATAGACGGCTCTCAATGTTAAGTCTTACGAGCGAAGGCAATAAATTTTTTCAAACGATTCGCTCGGATGCTCGTCTGCGACTTAAAGAAAAACTAGATGTACTCTCAACGGAAGATGTTGAAGAAGCCATAAGAGGACTAGAAATTCTTCAGAATTTTATTTGCAAAACTTAAATGGTGTTATTTCACCTTCACTTATAGACATAGTGTCCCTGAACGAATTCATCGGGCACATGATAAAATAAACTCTTAGCTTTTTCTTCATTGGCATATATTCTGCTGTTCTTAATCCCACGACCAAGGATGGTCAGTTTTTAATTATAAAAAACGAGGAGCTTTAGGATGAGGCAAATGAAATCTAAGTACATACTTTTTTCTTTAATTTTTTTAACAATGACTGAGCAAGTTTTTGCGAGCGGCGCAAAACTTCCAGACATCAAATCAGAAGATGTGTCAGTACCCGTTATTGGCCAAACAGGAGCGCAGGAGACGTCACCACCTCCGATACCGATGCCCACACCAACAACCACACCGATTCCAATACCAATACCGAAAGAGGCAAGTGGAGCGTACGCAGAAACAATCAATGGGATGGTGGCGGACTCAGGGTGTTTTAAATATTCTTGGGGAAATCGCGGAAGGGCCCCTGCGGGATATGTGAAAGGAGTGACTCTTAGTTTTGCACGAAGCTTGTGTCGTTTGAAATCGCAATCATCCCTGTCGGCCATTTTAAGCGCAGCAGGTACCCAAGATGATTCTAAAGATGCTCTCACTCATTATCAATCTGTCTTCAAGAATTTATCCATACCAGTAACAGTAGCTGGAGAAGCGCCATTGAGAGCTCTCTATACACTTGGAATGGGACTAGGAATGCGAGAGAGTTCTGGCAAATATTGTGAGGGATGGGATCGTTCCGCGGGATCATCTCGACCGTCAAGTGCAGGTGAAGCCGGGATTTTTCAAACAAGTTATGACTCTATAAGTGCTTCTTCTGAACTCGCAAAGCTTTATGAAGAATACAAGGCTTCTCCTGAGCGGTGTTTATTGGACGTCTTTAAAGAAGGAGCAAGTTGTAGCTCTCTTAGCAATTTGGGGACAGGAGCAGGAGCATCCTACCAGGCCTTTAATAAATCTTGCCCAGCTTTTGCTACTGAGTATGCGATGACAATGTTAAGAATTCGCAGGTCTCATTATGGACCTATTAACAGGAAAGAAGCAGAAGTTGTTCCTGTATGTCAGCAGTTACTTAAAAGTGTCCAGGATTTTGTGAATAGTGACCCTTATGCATGTGAAGATCTGAGATAAATGAATAGTGCAAAGATGGGGAGAATAAACTCCCCATCTTTTTTAACGCTCAAGAAAGCGGATAATTATCGCGACTTTCGAGAGCTTGAAGAATTTGATCTTTTCATTGTTGTCGTTTTTGAAGAAGGTGTTTTTCCTTTATCTTCAATGTCCATTTTTTCTTTAACAGGAACACGACTTTTTTTATCTTCATCCATGCTTTTTTTCTGAACCATAATTTCCTCCGTGGTTAAGTGATCATTAATGCTCATAGCATGTTTTATGCCAAGGGAAATCCGGGCCCAAATCATCTATAGAAGGCAATAAAAGTCTCTTTGCGAGGCATTCATGGAAAATTTCCGAGGCAAATGACCTCGATATGCTTGCGAAAGCTTCTTTGTAATGGCAACTTTTAGGAAGGGAGACATTATGCAGTTAGAAAAATTAATTGATAAAATAAAGACCTTTTCAGATCAGAGAGATTGGGATCAGTTTCATTCCGTTAAGAATCTTTCCATGGCGCTAGCCGTTGAGAGTTCGGAGTTGATGGAGATATATCAATGGATAACGGAAAAAGATTCAAATGATAAGAATAACGAGTCACTCAAACAGAAAGCTAAAGAAGAGATCGCGGATGTTTTCATCTATTTATTAAGAATTGCAACTAAGCTTGAGATTAATTTAGAAGAAGCTGTTTTGATGAAAATGGAGAAAAATGAATTAAAATATCCCATTGAAAAATCAAAGGGAAATTCACTTAAGTACACAGAGTTTGGCAATGAGTGAGATGATGACTCCAACGAGAATTGTTCACTGTGAAGATGCTCTGCTTTGGCTTAACCAAAGTCCTATTTTGGAAGGATGCTCGCTTGTGGCCTCGATGCCAGATATTTCAGAGTTTCATGGCCTAACTCTTGAAGCGTGGAAGGACTGGTTTGTGTCAACCGCTCATTTGGTGCTTTCGAAAACTCCCGATCAAGGTGTCACTATTTTCTATCAATCGGATATTAAGAAAGAGGGAGTTTGGGTAGATAAAGGTTATCTTTGTCAAAAGGCCGCTGAGTCACTTGGCCATTCACTTCTTTGGCATAAAATTATTTGTCGGGTGAAACCTGGTCAGGCGACTTTCGGCAGACCTGCTTATTCCCATATGCTTTGCTTTAGTAAGGGGTTGCGCTTACATGATCTCAGTCAATCAACTCCTGATGTTATTCCGGATTTAGGAGATAAAACTTGGGAGAGGGGAATGGGTCTTACGGCCTGTTCTCTCATTGGTAAATTTATCGCTGAACAGACTTCTTGCAAAACACTTGTCCATCCTTTCTGTGGGCAAGGGGGAATGCTTGCAATGGCCAATTACTTTGG
>JAGOVS010000072.1:10915-14342 GCA_018060625.1 Bacteriovorax sp.
AGAGGGGAATGGGTCTTACGGCCTGTTCTCTCATTGGTAAATTTATCGCTGAACAGACTTCTTGCAAAACACTTGTCCATCCTTTCTGTGGGCAAGGGGGAATGCTTGCAATGGCCAATTACTTTGGTTTAAACGCTATTGGAATCGAGCGCAGCCCCAAGCGTGCTGAACTTGCTCGAGTTTTGAGCGTAGATAAAGATAAATTTCGAAAATAAAAGAGAGGAAAAAAACAGATTATCTTTCCTCTCTTTTGGACGAAGTGATTTTCGTTTAGAAAATCTAAGATTGCTTATCAATAAATTCCAAATCTGCACTATGATGAAAATAGTTTGGTTCATGAAATTTTTTTTCAGATGTTGTCGAAATATATTCGGCCCCATTCTCACTTAAGATCTCCCTAGCTTTTGCTTCCCAAGCAGAATTATCGACATATATGGAAATAAGTTTTCCGCCCTTTTTTATAAGACCTTCAAAGCGCTTGGCTTCAAATTCAGGAAATCCAAGACCTAGACCTGTCAAAGCGCTGTTTATTTCAATGGGCAATGAATGATTATTTTCAGAAGATTGCATTAGAACTGAGATGTCAGAGTTTTTGAAGTTCTGGGATTTTAACATTTCAATACAATGGTCGATTGAGGCTTGCTCATTAAAGATTCCAAAAACAGAGTGTCTTTTTTTAAATCCAAATGCCATAGAGTGTCCTTGTTTATGCGCAAAATTGCACTATTGCTTTTAGGTATGCTTGTTTCTTCAGTGAAGGAAAAATATATAATGGCCATGCTTTTCTTAGTGGAATGATATAGTTGAAGAATTCTGCTAACTTGACAGTAATGGAAAAGTTGTTAGATTAAATATTTTTAGAGAGGAGTTTTTTAATGAAAGTGACAGCATTACACATTTTAGTAAATCAAGAATTTGTTGTTCAAGATCTGCTTAAAAAATTGGCAGAAGGGGCCCTCTTTGAAGATTTGGCCCGTGATTTTTCAGAATGCCCATCTGGTAAAGAGGGTGGTCATTTAGGAGAGTTTGGCAAAGGCATGATGGTTCCAAGTTTTGAAAAAGCGGCCTTTTCTTTACTGCCCGGAGAGGTTTCTGGCATAGTTAGAACTCAATTTGGCTACCATCTGATTAAAAGAATAAAATAGCTCCCAAATGTAAGTAATAAGTATTTTTCAATTAAGGTAATTTTTGAAAGACTATTGGTGCTTCTTTGTAAAAGGTGGACTTATGATTCAAAAAATACTTATTTCATTTCTTTTTCTTTTTTCGATCCAAGTTTATGGCGTTGAAAGAATTCGCAGTTATAAAGTGATCACCACAAATAAAAAAATGAATCAAATCGCCAGTCGTTTTGAGGTGGTTAAAAAATTAGCGAGAGGTTATGAAGTTTATGTTAAAGAGGAAGAGGTTGCATCTTTTTTAAAACTTGCCCCAAAAGCTAGGCTTTTAGAAAAAAATATTCATTCACTTTTTTCAAGCGAGAATGAAAAAAGTCTAGAGCTCTCGCAGTATCGAAAATTTTCAGATGTAGAGCGCGATCTTTTTAATATGGCCTCTACATATAAAGGGTTAGTCACAATTGAAAATTACGGCATTACAAAAGGTGGTCGCAAGCTCTATGCTCTCAAAGTTTCTTCGCAAAAAACGCAGAATCCGAAGCCCCAAGTGATGATTACGGCCGCTACTCATGGTGATGAACTTGTGACTGTCGAAGTACTTTTTTCGTTAATGAATGAGCTGCTTGCTGGATATGGGCATGATGCGAGACTGACTAGAATGATTGATGGAAGAGATATTTACTTTATTCCGGTGGTGAGTCCAGACAGTTTTGAAGCCCGTGAGCGATATGTTCAAGGAATGGATCCAAATAGAAGTTTTCCATGGCCCGAAAATACCAAAAATAAAACGGTCGATTGTATTCAAGCACTGATGGATTTCAGCAATACTCATAAAATGGCCGGCTCTCTCGATCTTCATGCTTATGGAAAACTGGTTATGTACCCTTGGGGATATACAACAGCTGCGCCCAAGGGCAAAGACGAAGTCCTTTTTACTGATCTTGTTCAAAGCATGGCCCGAGATAATCAATACACGGCCGGACAAATTTCAACGACGATCTATGTAGCAAAAGGAAGTAGTGCGGATTATTTTTATTGGAAAGGGCAAACTCAGGCAATAGCAGCAGAGCTTTCCAATCAAAAAGTTCCTAGTTATAATACCATTCCTAAAGTTGTCGATGAAGCCAGGGAGATGATTTGGACTTTTCTTGAGCATTTTAATTAGACACATCAAATTTTCACAAGAGGTTTGCTTACTATTTTCAAGTTGACCTTTTGTCATTTATCTTTAAACTTTCAAATAATTTCAAATAATCACGATTGGATTTTATGAGCAAGAGTAGAGCTTCCGGAAGAAAATTACAGATAATTACTGAACCTCATTATGAATCTCATCAGCTTGACTTGTTAAGTTTTGTAAATGATCACGCTTTGGCCGATCTTTCCTTGAAAGACAAGCATGTTCGAACTTCATTGGCGAAAAGTAATACTCCCAAAATTCCGGCACTGCATTTCCATGGCGACGTTGATAAGAATAAGACTTTTTCAAATTTTTGTTTAGGAGAACCTAATCAATTGGCCGCAGAGTCGATTAAGCGGTTCTTGGTAAATAATGAATCAGATTATAATGTTATTTATCTTTTTTCTTCAAGTGGTTTAGGTAAGACGCATATTCTTCATGCAGTTGCCAATGAATTAAAAGTACAAAAAAAATCATTTTATTTGAGTACACCCCGCTTAATGTCCCAGTCGATTGACCATTTTAATGCCCTTAAATTCTATGATTTTGTTTTGATTGATGATCTTGAAGAGATTGAAGACCATTATGAACTTCAAAAAACATTTTGCCAGCTTATGGATTTTGCTAAGGCTAAAAAAATAAAGCTAATCCTCACTGGAGATAAGCGTCCAGGGGAATTAACGAATTGCCAAGAACGATTCAAAGGAAAACTCTCAAGTGCACTCATTCATCAACTTTATGATCTGAGTGAAGAGTTGGCCCAGTCCATCGTCTTAACAAAAAGCCAGTCGATGCATTTAATTCTTTCTAAAAAAGTGAGAGATTTAGTGGCAAAACACATGGATTTTAACGTCTATGGACTAGAAAGTCTGCTTCATAAATTAAAAAATACTTATGAAATAAAAAATCAAGAAATTACTCTTGAAATGGTTGTTCAAGAGATGAGGGCCGCAGACAAGCTTTATCATCAAGAGGATTTTAGAAAATTTTTAAAACAAGTTTCCAATGTTTTTCAGATTCGTTTTGAAGATCTAACTTCATCTTTGAAAAGAAAAGACTTCTCTCTTGCTAGGCACGTGGCCATGTATATCCTCAAAGAGAAACATGGATTAAGTGTTATGAGGATTTC
>JAGOVS010000229.1 GCA_018060625.1 Bacteriovorax sp.
GGAGGCAGTTTTAATCCTTTTCACGAGGGCCATCGTGCCTGTTTGGATCTGTGTCCTGAAAAAAATATTCTCATCGTTCCAGATAGAAACCCCTTTAAAGAGAGAGGTATACCAGAAAATGTCTATAATCAATTTGTGGATCTTGCACAAAATCTGAAAGAGACACCTTATTCCCTGTATTCGGGATTTCTTACTAAAGAGAGTACCAATCCGACATCTTCTTGGTTGCCTCATGTGAAGATTGCAGAAAAAAATTTTCTGATGGGAGATGATTCTTTTATGAGTCTCTTGCGATGGAAGGATCCAGACATTATTGCGAAGTCTTTAACAAAACTTTATGTAGTCCCAAGGATTTTTAATAAAGGAGACTACCAAAAAATGGAACAAGAGCTATTGAAGTTAAATCCCCATTTGGTTGTTCATTACTTGGGCGAGCATCGATACATGGGTCTTTCTTCCAGTGAAATTAAAAAAAATCTCAAATGATTGAAAGAATTATTTAAGCCGCTTCAAGATGAATTTTCATTTTAATACCGGCCTTTTTAAATTGATCCTGAAGTGCCAATTCAACAAATGTGACTTCCGAATAACCTAATATCTTAGCAAATTTTTTAGCTCTCTCTGGGCTTACTGATTTAACACCTTTTTCAATCTGAGAAAGATGTGCTTGAGAAATTCCAAGCTTTTTAGCGAAAGTAACTTGTGAGATCTCATCTGATAAACGGATAGACTCAAGAGTGCTTCCAAAACTAATGGGTGCACCAATGGTCTTATCTAAAAATTTCATAGCGTTGCTTTTTTTCTTAGTAGTCATGTTTATTTACCTCTTCAACATAAGCAAATTCAATAATTCCATTTTCTTTAATGGTGTATATGGCCCTGTAGGCGATATTCAATCTAATTGAACGCTGTCCTTTTCTTTCACCTTTAAGTGGTTCGTCATGATAGCCAGATATTTTTTGAACTTCATTAAGTCCCAATCGTTCAACATCATTGATCCAAAGTCGAAGTTTTCTTTGGATATGGTTTGGAAGTTTTAGAATATCTTTTTCTGCTTTCTTTGAAAGCTCAACAGAAGTGATCATAATGAAATATAACCTTAAAGGTTATATTTGTCAATGAGGAAAATGCTTAGTTTTGGAGTCTGCTTCGGTCTGACTAGTCTTATATGAATCCTCATCTTGAAATTCATTATCTCGATGTTCATCCCTATATGAATATTTTTTCGACAAGCATCAGAGAGAAGTTGGATAAATAAAAAAGGCCACTCTTTCGAGTGGCCTTTTTTTATAACTTGAATGTCTAAAAAACTATTTAACTTTCCAGTAATACTCCGTTACCAACTGTCCTTCGTATTCGAAAGGAATGTCGCTTGGAAGTGGAAGGTCAACAACCTTCGCTGCTTTGTTATCAATTGTGTAACAAGCTGGAACAGAAGGAAGTCTTGGAGTTGCTTGAGCTTGTTGGAAGTTAAGAGAAGCATATCCTCTCGCACTTAGAGTCACAACATCGCCTTTTTGGATTGTGTATCCAGCTACGTTGATTTTCTTTCCATTAACAAGAACTAAACCGTGAGAAACCATTTGGTTTGCTGCTGGCATTGACGGGGCCCAGTTAAGACGGAAAACAACGTTTGCCAATCTTCTTTCAAGAGTGATTAGTAGAGTTTCCATCCACGCACGTGACTTATCTTTTTTAGCTTTCTTTACGTAGTTAACAAGTTGGCCTTCGCGAAGACCGTAGTGATATCTAAGTTTTTGCTTTTCTTTCATACGAACAGCAAAATCAGAAATTTTCTTTCTTTTGTTACCGTGTTGACCTGGACCGTATGGTCTTCTTTCTAGAGCGCCCGCTTTTCCAAGTCCTGGAAGTTCAATTCCTAGTGATCTTTGGATTTTAAAACGGCTTCTTCCTGTAGTACTTCGTGCCATGTAAACATTCCCCTAATTATTTTATAAATTAACAACTATAGCAGCTTAATATTTCTTTTTTGGGCTGAATTTTAAAAAAATACGTCCGTTAGTAATACTTGCAGCTTGAGGGGATGTCAATTTCATTTTGTGTGCCCCTTCAATTTCTTTAGGGTTCGCTGGGAGTTACATAGGCCAGGTATTGCTTCAAAAGCGCCAGGGTTACTTTCCCTGGAAGCCCCGTGCTAATAGATTGATTCTCAATACTTGTCACCGGAACGATATTGCGGGTTGTACTGGTAATGAAGCACTCGTCGGCCAATAAAAAATCCTCAGGGACTAAGCTTTTTTCTTCAAGGGGGATATTTTTGCATTTCGCCATCTCAAAGAGGGTTTTGCGCGTGAGCCCTTCGAGAACTCCATCCCTTAGTGCTGGCGTATAAATGCGACCATTTTTGACAAGCCAAATATTACTTGTGCTGCATTCTGTGACATGGTTTTCAGTGTTGACCATGATGGCATCAAAGGCCCCTTTAGAGAGAGCTTCTTTGTGGGCCAAGAGATTTTCTTGGTAGTTTCCTGATTTAGGAAGAGGTCCTTTTTGGGTAGCTTTTTTCTTGCTGAAAACAAGGGAGAGTCCTTGAGTGAGCCACCAGTCTGGATTAGGCAAAATCGCTTTGGTGATAATGATGAGATTGTTAGTTGAGGAGAGTTCAGGGTCAAGTCCCAGGTCGCTATTGGTTCCTCTTGTTAGGATAATGCGAAGATTTAAGTTGTCATGTTGAGAGGCTTGAATGGTTTCTTGAATTCTTTGTTCAATCATTGCTTTTGAAAGAGTGGGAGTGAGTTCAATTTTTTGGGCCGAATGAAAAAGGCGTTCGAGGTGCTTATCGAGGCGAAAGGGTATCCGATCAAAGGTTCGCGTGACCTCATAGACGGAATCACCATAAAGGAGCCCGCGGTCAAAAACCGAGATTTTTGCTGTCTCCTCATTAAAGAGTTCTCCGTTAATGTTAATTAAGAACTTACTCATGAACGATAAAATAGTGAAAAACTTAGCATAAATCAATGCCTTAATTGTTTGACGAGGCCTTTTGGAAAAAGGGATAATTTTTGGATGAAGTTTTTTTTAATGCTTTTAACCCTTATTTCATATGAATTATTGGCCACAGATACTGTGCGTCTGTATGATCCAACCCAGTTTCAGTTAGAAGGGACCACGAGTGCTAGCTTCACTCTGGTTTCAGAAGTCCCAAGTGCTGGTGGAGTTGAAGAAGACGCTCCAAGCAAGATCTATCTCCCCATTCAAAGTGGTGTGACTAATCAACTCAATTATTCAACACTGAAGGTGTCTGCGGGAGTGAATTCCCTTTTTAATATAGCTTCTTCAACTCATTCAATTACTTTTCCTTTTTTGCTCACCGTGGGAGGGACCCAGAAGTACATCTACGTGGCCGTTCGCGGGGGCGCGACAGGGACGGCTTATTACGTCAGTGCAAAATCAACCTTGGCCTATAGTGACCAGTCAGATTCTCGGGTGAATTTTAGTATTTCACCAAGCGATATTTGTAAGTCAGTTATACTCAATAGTATTTCATCAGTCTGCAATAGTGGCTCTGGAGCTCTTGATTCGAGTTCAACAACAACTGTGCTTTTTAAGCCAATGTTGTACTTTTTTATGAGTGATGAAACCCTTGCTGTTGATGGAGGGACAACGATTGATCCGACAAATGCGAGTTACAGTGGTGGGGTTTATTTTGAAGCTCAAATGAGTAATCGTCTCTATGACTCCAGCGCAGTTCTCGTCAGCTTAACGGCCCTAAAAAAAGGGGACTCTCGTCTAATTGGAACATATAGCTCTT
>JAGOVS010000073.1 GCA_018060625.1 Bacteriovorax sp.
CTTATGACATTAATCTGATCGAAAATTATCAACCCCTTGAAGATTTGTTAAATTTTTCACGACACCTTTTCCTAAATGACCCAGCTAGAATTCTCTATGAATCAAAAAGAGGACTAAGATCGCGGTTGGATTTTTTCTTAAATATGGACTTTCCCATTTATCATGTAGAGTCTATTGGGGATATCATTGGTCACGCTGGTTTTAAAAAGGAAAAGAGCTTAATCGTAGATGACAGAACTCTCACTAAACTCTGGTGCTCACCTTGAAGCAAGTACTCATCGTCAAAGGTCTTGCCTCTGGTAAAATCAGAGGAACTTTTCCTATCGATCATTTAAAATCCCATGAACTAAGCCTAATGGAATTTCTACTAGAGCAAAAAATCACCATCGCCTCTAGTTGCCTGGGAAAAGGTCAATGCAAAAAATGTCTGATTAACCAAAATATTTTAAGTTGCCAAATTTCGCTTAAGGACTTTATTCAAAATCAAGATCAGGCGATAGTTGAAGTTTCTTATTTGTAGACAATAATTCAAAGATCTTTTAGCATGAAAAGAAAACATTTAACCCCTGGTTTTACACATGCGCTATTTATCGATTGATCTTGAAGCAACAGGTCTTAATGAAAGCGATTATATGATCGAATTTGGAATGATTCCATTTTGCACAGAAACTTTGCGCGTTGAAGAGTCCCTAGCTCGCAATTTTTTTATAAGATGCCCATCTTTTGAAACACTCCGACCAAGCCTGGCCCCTTGGGTTATCGAACATAATGAAAAGCTTATCGATAAGGCCCATCATTTTGGTATGCAGATGGAAAGCTTCAAAGATGAATTAGAGACTTATCTCCTAAGTAAAGAAGTTAAGGCCTATTTTAAAAATGAAAATAAAGAAAAAATCATTCTTTTTGGTAAATCAATGAGCGCTATCGATTTACCTTTTTTAAATAGAGACCTCGGTTGGGACTTTATGAGAAAATATTTTCACCATCGAAATCTAGACCTCTCTTCTACGGCCAATACACTCATCGATTTAAAATACCTTCCTCCTGAATGTTCATCTGGCTCACAATTAATGAAACATCTTGGAATGGGAGAGGTTAAACATACGGCCTTAGAAGATGCTAAGAACACGGCCTTAATGTATATTAAAATTTTAGAGATGTTTTCTAAAAATCGTTAAATTTGAGATGCCGTTTTTTATTTATTGATTAATAGCTAAGAAACTTGTCGGATCTATGGCCTCACCATTTTTTCTTATTTCAAAATGAAGATGGGGCCCACTCGTTCTGCCAGTCATTCCTATTTGAGAGATGACTTGTCCACGATAAACTCTCTGGCCTTGTGTTGTAAAATTCGTTTTGGCATGAGCATAGACACTAAAGAATCCATTTTTATGAGCTATAACCGTAATATTTCCATATCCACCAATTTCACTGCCAGAATAGACGACAACACCTTCGGCCGCAGCAACGATGTGCGAGCCAACGCGGGCCGAAATATCAATCCCCTCGTGCGCCTTTCCCCAACGATGCCCAAAACCAGAAGTGATAGTATTGCTTGAGGGTACCGGCCAGAGAAATTCACCTGAGGTTAAATAAAGCTTAGGATCAAAAGGTCTTGCTTCAAAATCCTGGGAGAGAACTCCACGTTTTAAAGGAATGAAGAGCCACTCACCTGGAGCAATTTTTTTCCCCGTGTTTGAAGCTTCTATCTTTTCTTTAGGAACATTGAATTCACGGGCCAATGTTTCAAGCGTATCAGAGGGTTTCACTTGTACGTAATGCCCACTTTTCATGGTTGAGCATGAAGCAAAAAATGAAAACAATAAAAAGAGTAAGCATTTAAAATGTAATTTATTCATTTTGGCCATAAAACCAATCTTCCTTAATTTTTTGCAGATCCAAATCTCTGCTTCACTCAGAAACTTCCATGTTTGCCTATTAGGCATGCGTTACGAGCAGGTAACGTCAGAGATGCACTTAAAGTTGATACCTCTGATTATACACGAGTTTTAATGAAAATTGAAGCAGTATACTACAAACAAATGACATTTCCTCTCTCCTCGCTAGGTCCCCAATAAGTCTTCCTGCTCACATCCCTTGCAAAATGAATTGATTCTTCTTAAGAAATTCCATTTCAGATGTTAATTTTTTCAAATCGACGTTGCGATAACAAACTTCTATCTTTGAATTAATGGGGCACGAGAGTAAATCAAATTCAACCAGATCAAAAAGGGAAGATAACAAGTCACTGTGCCAATCAATTTTTAAAAGCAGTAGATGATCCTTCTTTAATTGAGAGTTAAAACGTGTATAAAAATTATTGGTGAATTGGATGAGTATATTCTTAAGATGTAGCTCTTCAAAAAAGTGAAAATGAAAAATGAATCCTTTGAAATTTTCTCCAATATCAAGGGCCAAGTCGATATTGTGTGCATAATGAAGTAAATAATTATACTTAAAATTGAGTGGGGTCATCTCGCTTGTCCACTCATCAAATTCAAAATAAACATGACTCAAAGAGATTCCCGATTTTTTTAAATCCTCTATTAACTTATTAACCATGGGATCGTTAGAGCGAGTAAAATGAAAAAAGATTCGGTCGGTAGGGTCTAAAAAATTAAGAAATTGCTCTAAAAAAACATATTCTTGGATGAAGTTAAAACTTTTGGGAGAAAAATCAAAACAAAAATCTTTCAATCCTTTTTGCTTTAAGTGTTTTAAGGTTCTTTGATCGTAAATTCCTTCTATACGCAGTTTTTGTTCCATACCCAGATCTTAACCCAAGTTGGGTTGAACTGACGTATTTGGGAGATTTTTGCCTCTCATCCCTCCTTGATAAAAGTGAGCAAGGCCTTGAAAAAAAGTGGACGGTTTTCGGTTCCGATTGATTCTGGATGAAATTGGTAAGATATCCCTCTTGGCCATTCTCTTATTTGAATCTCTCGAAGAGAGTTATCGGACTCATACACGGCCAGTGAATTATAGCGTTGAACCAGCATGTTTTTATTATCAAAGCTAATTTGAACTTGTTGTCCATGAAGTGGTTTAAGTGAACGCTTTATTTTGAGTCCATCTATTAAGGCCACTATTTGATGACCCAAGCAAATGCCCATCAGGAAAATGTGAGGATGATTTTTTATTTCCAAAATATTGCAGAAATAATCCTGGTATTCTTCTGGAGAACCAGGACCTGGCCCAAGAATAACAGCAACGGGGGCCTTAAGATTTTTGATAAATTGATGATAATTATGACTGGTAAAAAACTCCGCATGAGAGATAACCACGATTTCTTTTTCAAAAGGATACAATTCGCAGGCAATATTAAATGTAAAGCTGTCTTCAAAATCAATAATATATATTTTTGCTTTATCTAACATTGATGGATGTGTAATTGTTTTCATTATAATTAATATAAAACACTAACCCAAACTTTGAATCTATTAAATTTCGCCCGTAACTGAATTCAATTTTCCAACAATTATTCAGTGGAGAATAAAGAATTGAGTAATCCGTTTGAGTGAATAACTTTGTTTGAAAATCGTAGTCTGCAGAATATTTTAAACTGACAAGATCATTGGGAGACAACAAAACATTATACCCAACAGTTTTCGTAATGGGAGTATTGGAAGAATTAAAGGAATTATAAGTAAAACGCCCGCCAAGTGTGGCCCGATCAAAGGCATAACTGGCACTTGAAGAAAACTTATGTTCAGAGGTTTTATGAAAATAAAATTCCTGAACGCTGAGACTCGTTTTACTTAATGAAATCCCTGTATTGATATAAAGCCTGGTTAAACGATCCATTAATCCGATAGATTGAATCTTATTTCCGTCAGGTTTAATATTTAAATCCAATCCCTGAGAGAGATCAAAATAAGCAATATTCGCGTATGAAAAATTATCCTTTAAGTAACGTCCATCGACGTAAGGATCAAACACCAGTGCCGATTTTTGAATCAGTTTATTGTTCCATTGAAACTCAATGGTATTGCTTAAAGGCATTGAATCCTGGGCCGTTACTTGATTGGTGACGTGTTCTCGGGCCCTGATCGCATCGATATAATCGAATTGCCCGATATCACTTTCAATCTGATTTTTAAAGCGAGGGTTTCCACTCAACTGCTGATTGGAGAGATAATAATGCTTCATTTTTACTTCTTGCGAATGCCGATAGCTATTACTCTTAATCTGAGTCACACTCTCACTGCTATTGTTTAAACTAGGAAGAGTTCCAATTGTCGATTGCGTTTTCTTTAAACTCACATCACTTAATTGCTCTGCTGGCTTCTCTTCGATATAGGCCAAACCAAATATCTTCTCGAGCTCAAACTTGGCCTCTGTTTCAAAAATAAGTCCTTGCTTCTTAAATCTTTTATCAACTTCATTTGGAAAATAATAATTTTGATAATCTAATTTCAATTGATGTGAGAAAAACACTGGTCCAATGTTTCCAAGCTGCCAATTCACATAAGGAGCAAGATTAAGTCTTCTTGCATTTCTAATCGTGCCTGCCTCGGAAAATTTATTCTGTTTAAAGATAGTAAAATCAGAATTAAGACCAATAGAGATATTTTTGGCAAAGGGGTATTGAGAATGAAAAATATTATATGGTACGGATGAGAGGGAAATCTTGGGAAGCATCTGCACATAGCGATTATCAAATTCTCGAGGATTATCAATAAACATATTTTTATTAAAATATCCTTCAGTGATTAGGGAGAAATAATCAGACCGTCCCTCTAAAAAGCCCCCTCCCCCGATTTCAGTTCCCCGCATTTTCTCTCTTGAGAAGAAATCTAAATCCCTTGTCGTATCTAAATCTGAGGTATTTGTGAAATAAATATGGTTGTTAAAATAATGCTTATAAGTTGAATGGAATTCAATGTCTGAAAAATGGCGATAATACTGATCTCCACTCTTTTCTTTATTGTCCTTATAAGGGGCATAGATTTTATCATTGAGTTGCAAGGAATTCATTTCCAGCCACGTTTTTTCTCTAAAATTTTGGCGGTATTGAAACTCTCCTCCTAAACCTCTATTTCCAAAAGTGGAAGGAACAAAGGTTGCATCTTTGTAATCATCGATGGCCCAAAAAAAAGGCTGCTGATAGCGAAACCCTTCTTTAGAGCTAAATCCAATGAGGGGGAACAAAAGCCCCGTTTCTCGCCTTTGTTTAATGGGAAAGACGATGTAAGGAAAATACATGGCCACAACGCCATTTACTTTTATATAAGCATTGCGAATATTAATGTACTTACCAATTTCGATCACGACACTTTTGCCATAAACCGTCCAAGATTCCGGACAATCACGACAAGTGGTATAATCGGCATCTTCTGCATAGATGAAACCAGGATTTGTCTGGAGGATTTTTTTTCCCGTAATGACATAGTTGTCTGAGAGGATTCGGGCATTATCCAGGTCTATTTGCCGAGTGAGAAAATTATATTTCAGCTTCGTTCCATACAACGTCATTTCTGGAGCAATATAGCGAACATTCCCAATGACTTCCGCATCTCCGGTGGTAAAATTAATCTTTGCCTTTTCTCCGTAGATGGAATTACGCAAATGGGTAATGACAACATTCCCAATGGCCTCAAACTCATTTTCGCTTGTTTTGCGAAAGGCCTTATCTGAGAGAATATTAATTTTTTGTCCAAGATCAAACTCAAAAGTTTCTCTAGAGAAAACGAGAGTAGAAAAAAAGAGACTAAGAATGAGAATGGATAAAGCGCTGAACCTCGCCAATAAAATAGTAAGAGCCACAGACCAAAATCTTTTGATTATTTGTGTGGTTAAGATCAATTTTCCAATCGGTGACAAAATCTAACAGTCCTTTGCTAAATTCATTAATTTTTTTCTCTACTTCTCTAAGTTCTTTGAGGTCTTGGGCCTTTGGATGCTCAAAACTTGTAAGGTCCATTTTGGTCTTTTTTCCAAAAAAATCCACAAGACTTTTGAGCATGACTTCCACTTCTTTTTCTGGCCGCTTGGAAAAACTCATCAATACGCGAGTCGGCCATAATTCTTTGGGGGTGCTCAAAAAGAGTTCAGTCATTCGCCTCACTCCATCGATATTATGTGCTCCTATAAAGATAAGGGTATTTCCCTTAAAAGTCATCTCCTCTCTGCGCCCTTTAAATGTGGGAACTTCTTCTGTGGGAAGCTTTTGCTCACTCCCCATCAATTCAAAAAAGAGCGCCTGGGCCATTTTTTGGTTTTCTTGAAAATAATCTTCCTGCTCATGGCGAATATTTTTTGGAAGAGGCCTCCATGAGACCTGCTTTACTTCGCAATATTCCTGGGTCAAATGATTGAGGTAGTCCAATGGAAATGAGGTAAAGAGAGGTTTATGTGCCCGGGCCACGGCCAATTTCTCTTTAAGAATTAAATCATAGCGATTGCCAAGAATGGCCTGATGGTCTCTGGAAATTGATGTAATACACGCACAATCAGCATCAAAGTGATTAACGGCATCAAGACGCCCGCCAAGGCCCACTTCCAGAATGAGATGATGAATGCCCTTACTTCTGCCCTGGGACAGTCGCAAAAAAACGAGAAATAAAAATTCGTAAAAGGAGACGAGTAGACTTGGATGATTCGTTTTTAGAAAATTATGTGTCGCTCTAATCTCACGCTCGAGCTCTTGGTAGGAAATATCCCCTTCATTAAAAGCAAAGCGCTCACGCAGGCTTAGGATATGCGGAGAAGTCCAAAGCGCAAAACGTTGCCCACTCATTTGAAGATAATGGGCCAGAGTATGGGCCGTTTGCCCTTTTCCATTGGTGCCGGCGATAATGGTGATCTTTGTCCCCAAATTCTTAAAGTGTTCAATAAAGGGAGAGTAAAGCTCGCGCGTGCGCTTGAGTCCTGGGGTAAAAACCTCTGTGCCGTAGTGGGTTTGAATAAAATGTAATAATTTTTCTTCATTCTCTGGCAAAAACATCATCATTTCCTAAATTAATTTCATCAAAAAGCCTAATGAGATTACACCAATTACTTTGAATTGAAGATACTTAATAGCTTATTGCCTCTTTAAATGGGCAGTATTTTTCCCTGCTTTGGGCAGCTGACCGAGCATAACACTCAGTTTTTTTAAATTTATACCGAGAAGTTATTATGATCTGCTCATTTTTGATGGAAAATAGACGTATGAAAACAATTATTACCATTTTTTGCTTGGCCATTTTTTTGCTGAATTCTGTTTGTTGCGGGGGCGAAAAGTCCGCAGCTCGTAACTCCACAAAAAAAGCGACTGTGCCCGCATCAGTAAAGAAAAAAACATTAAATAACAACTGTACTGCTGCATATGAAAGCTTTAAGGCCCAATATTTCGAATTAAGAAATTACTTAAATTATGGAGACTCAGGAGAAAAAGAACTCGTTTATAAAAATAAAAAAATAGCAACTCAAGTTAGAACGGAAAAGGGTGAATTTGGTGGCAAGCAATTAGAAGCTGAACTTTACAATGAATATAAAAATGCGTTAAAAAAAGTAGCTGCTCTATACAAAGATTATGTCACGACTCCTGCCACCACTCCTAATCAATCAAACCCTCTTCTCGTTAAATTTTTTACATCTATTAGCTCCCCATCTTTTAATGAGAATAATGATAAATCAATAAACATTGACGATATTAAAAATCTCCTCGATTTATTGCAAGAAAAGAGTAAGGAAAACTCTAATCCATTATTCCGCATCAATGACGATGATAAATATCTTCTACAAGAACTTCTTACCCATGTAACCGATCAATATTGCGCATCTAGAGATGGTAAGCCTTATGTTAAAAAATTTCCTATAAATAGAATGATTGCTCTTCTCAATAAGGCAAAAATAACAAAAGACACTGAAATTCTACTTGTTGAACAAGAAAAAGTGATTGAAATAGCAGTAAAGGGCCAGTTGGAAAAATTACGGACCTTTATCAATAACAATAGAAACTGCTTCTTTAGAAAAGACTCGAATGGAAAAGATCACGCCAAATTAGAATTCTTAACTGGTCTCAACTATGAAATTCAAACATGTAATGTAGAATCTTTTCTAAATATCTTGAATGAAGGTCCAACAAGAGATCTGGAAACGATCCTTCACTTTGTAAATGCTAACTCAAGAGGAAGAAAACCTGTTGGAACGAACTTAAAGATTGAACATTTTGATAACTTTGTTAATAATATTTTTACAGGTGCGGATTGTAATGTACTCAATGGCATTTTATCCATTACAAATCTTCCAAAAGATAGCCCATTACCGATGGATAATATTACATGCAAAGATGCAAAGAACACCCTCATCGATTGCAAGAACGCAATCGAGTTTAAAACTGATAGTGGTACACTCAAACAGATTGGTTTAAAAGATGAGGCAACTGAAATTTCCATTTCAATAAAAGATCAGACCAAGTGTCAGAATATTAAATTGAAAAATAATATTGAAAAACCTATTGTAGAAAAAACTCCTCCAGAAGTTGTGTGTCTTAAAACTGAGGGATTAAAAAAAGATCCCAAAGATAATAAGTGCATACCTTTAACTAAAGATGATTGCGTAGAAAATGAAGCATTTAATTCTAAATCTAATAAGTGCGAAGAACTGAATTGTAACAAAGAGACACAAATAATCGAAAACCATGCGTGTAAAAATAAACCGGCGGCAGAAGTACCTGCGCCCCAAACAACTCCAGAATGTAAAACAGAAGAAGGTAAAGTCTTAAATAATGAAAAGACGGCATGTCGAAATATGACCAAGGAAGATTGCAAAGAACCCAACAGTGTCTTCGTTGAAGAGACTCATACTTGTCGAGCTCTAACTTCAGATGACTGCACCGTTAAAGGAGAAATAATAAAAGATAATAAATGCGTACCAAAACCTTCAAATGGAGAAGAAGCGTGTGATAAACAAAACTTTGAAAACGGTGTACGAATTTCAAGCAAATTTAAATGGGATGAAGCCAATAATAAATGCAATGGCCCAAAAGAAGAATCAAGCGACTCTCCCCAAGAAGACAACACTAATAGCACCTTCGTCCCAGACACCACTGAAAAACCGGTGCCTGGTCGATTCAAAGAAATCGCTATTCCCTCTCGAAATCCAGGGATGCTTCCGGGGGATGCCAGAATTTATCCAGGGCTTAGTTTTTAAAAAACATAACTCGTATCAGATGATCCTAAAATGGTAATTCTCTCATCACCTAATTCTTCGATTTCAACAAAAAGTTGGTGTTGAAAATTAGGTTTGAGATGGCCCAGAAAAATGGGAATATCCTTTGGCATTTTTTTTATTTCTTCCCTCATGCTCGCAGGCGTATGATGTAAACTATCAGTTGCCACCTTGGTAAGGGCATTGGGAAAACTCACTTCAGTAAAGATGGCCTTTAAGTTTTTTACTTTTTTGGCATACTCCCAAATTTTTTCTGTAGGGCCCGTATCTTGAGTGAAAACAACGGCCCTATCATGCCTTTCAATGATAAAACCCAAGGCCCCCTCTTGATGATTCACCGGCACCGGCAAAATTCGATACTCTCCCAACTCCAACCACGTCTCCGGTAAAATATCATGAAAGCGCAAAGTGGGATTTTCCTTTGTCGGCAGCTTCGTAAAATCCGGCCAGATAATATCGTTGAGCAAATGTTTTTTGATCGCTTCTTTGATAGGAACATTGGCATAAACTTCAAAAGGCCTTCCCTTCATTCCAAAACAATTATCTGACATAAAGGCCAGATCTGAAATGTGATCAAGATGCGCATGGGAAATAAGAATATTATCTATATGCACCTGTTCTTCAATTTGAATTCCCGAGGCCACTGAGCCCGCATCGATTAAAAGTTTTCCATCAATCAAGTATGAAGTTGCCTTAAATCCAGGAGAAACGCCTCCATGGCCACCAATAATCCGTACGAGCATAAATTCATCCTGTTATCTCGTTGATAAAAAATTTTCCTTAAAGACTTTTTCGGGGACTTCCTGAGTAAACTTGAAATTAATTAAGGTGGACTTTACTGCCTATCCGACTGCGACAGTTGGTCATACACCGTTTTTGTTTCCACATCTAAAATTTTCGCAAAAATTTTTGCCAGCTTTTTTGTCCCAGCTTTCCCTTCCAAATAATCTCTTACCATCAGGGCCACTTCATCGGTATGGCCGCCCTGGGATTTCCCCTTATTCTCCACATGGAAAAGAACTACGAATTCGCCCTTATCCATCACTATCTTTTGGACTTCACTCAACTGATCTCTCTTGATGCGATAAACGGACTCAAAAACTTTTGTCAACTCTCTAGTGATCACCAATTCTCCATCGGGAAAAACACTAAAAAAAGATTCTATGCTCTCATAGATGCGATGAGGGGATTCAAAAAAAAGATGAGTTCCAGCAATACTTCCTATTTCACTAAAAAATTCCCTTCGCTCATTTTTAGATCGCGAAATAAAACCCCAAAAATGAAAAGGATGTGGCGGAAGCCCACTTAATTCCAAAGCGGTCACAACAGAGGTCACCCCAGGCAAAGTCTTAATCGCAATACCTTCTTCTCGCATTTTTTTAAGGAGCGGATACGCCGGATCAGAAATCACGGGAGAGCCCGCATCTGAGACTAGGTACACTTCTATTCCCTGTTGTATTTTCTCAACGATTACTTGAATCTTCCCTTCACTGTGATCATGAAAAGAGTCAATAAATTTCCCTGCGTACAAAATCCCCAAAGAATCCAATAATTTTTTAAAGACTCTGGTATCTTCTGCATAAAAACACTGCCCACTCTTTAGTGCTTCTAGTGCTCTTAAAGTAATATCTCCCAAATTTCCAATCGGTAAGCTAACTAAAGTTAAAGATGACAATTTCACTCTCCTAAGGATCGTAGGCAAAAAGCGTAAGGGCCTTTGAAAATTTCGATTCGATGCTAGAATCACTTTAGCACATCTAACCTTTAAAAAGGAACGATCAAAATGGCGATGAAAGCTCAAATTCGAACGGACTCCCAAGGCAATATAACAGTTCACATGAACGGAGGCCTAGACTACGAAAACTCTCTGCCACTGCGCCTTGAATTGCAAACACTCACTCAAGAGAACCCGGCCTCTACCATTACGCTCGATATGCATTCACTGGACTTTGTGGGCTCTTCTGGGATTGGTCTTTTTGTTGAGACTCTTCAAATTTTAAATAAAAATAAATCCCAAATAAAACTCTCAAACGTAAAAACAGAATTCTTAAAAGTTTTTAAACTTTATAACTTTGATGCCTTCAAACTTATTGAAGCTGAATTTGATAGTGACGAAACAGAAATGCTCAACCAAAAGTTTGGTAACCGCAAAAATACTTACCAGAACTAAAACTGATAATTAAAAAAATTCACAAAGACTAAAGGATCCTTTTTAGGATCCTTCTTATTTTCAAAACTGGCCAAACGATACTCTTTTAAGTCTTCCAATTTGAAAGAACCTTGATCTTCATATGGACTCTTGCTATCCGGATAATAATCCTCTCTCTCTGCCTCATTGCCAAATCCGCGCTTTTTCATTTCATAACTTAAAATGACGTAAGTCCCAAAAAGTAGCCCCCCGTAAAGACCTAACGAAGCGCCTACTGCAATCGATCTGGAACTGGAACCAAAGGCCATGGAGGCCGTCCCAAGTAAGGCCCCTCCCACGACACCGTATCCGGCCATTGTTCCCATGATTTTTAATTTCGGATCAATGGCCAATGCAGAGGTGGAAAAAAGCAAAGTAAAACAAAGAGTGACTGAAATTAAAATTTTTTTCATATGTTTAAGGATAATTAAGCTTCGTCTTTTTGGCAAAACTTTACTTCAAGTTTTACGCCCATCTCTAAAACTCTACTTAAATAGTCTTGTGCTCGCCAAAGTCTCTTTCGTTGAGCAACAGAGATCATGGGCGAGGATTTACACTCATAAAGATAAAGGATAAGTCCTTGAGTACTTTTTTTTAGACAGGCCACATCCACCTGACCTGCATTGAAGGAGCGCAGTAACAATGAAGAAATAAGCACAGGACAATCACGCTGGTGAATCTCCAATGAATAATCTTTCTCTAACTTATCCCCTTTCCTCATAATGCTCTTTGACTCCACGAAAAGTTTTGCGGTGAATTTCAGTCACACCTAACTCCCAAATGGCCTCTAAGTGCTTCTGTGTTCCATAACCCGCATTTTGACTCCAAAAATAACCAGGGAATTTTTCGCAATACTCTTTCATCAATTGATCGCGGTATTCTTTGGCCACAATGGAGGCAAGTCCAATAAGTTGAGATTTTGCATCTCCCTTTATAATGGGGATTAACTCTACCGTAAGATGATCCGTTTTAAATTTTTTATTGCCATCGATAAGCACCAGGCCTTCTTTTGATAAAAAATCACAACTCCCCATAACAGACTCTTTCATCGCTAGCAAAGATGCATTCAGAATATTTATTTCATCAATTTTTTGGGGTGATATTTCTTTGATTAGAATGTTGAGACTCATATTTTTTGAATAGCTATGAGTATAAATTTGATCGATTGAAGGACAATCGCTTAGGAATGGAAACCCCGAGAGGATCTCTCGGCGTTTTGAAGCTGTGAGTTTTTTGGAATCATTAATCCCTCTGCCTTCCCAGCTTTTTAAAAGGTCTTTGAACTCTTTTTCTTGATAAGTTGTAAAATGAAAGCTCACACAGGCCGCAACGACGGGGCCAGCTAGTGGACCTCTGCCAACTTCATCACAGCCGGCCAAAAAAAAATGCTCTTTTTCTTTAAACTTTTTAAAATAGGTCAAATCAAACATTTTTTTCTCTGTTATTTTTGAGCAAAAAAAAGGCCCCTCAAAGAGGGGCCTTTTTTTAAAAATTTCTTAATCTTTTCTATCGTAATCAATCGCGATACGAGCTGATTTACCAGATCTCTCACGAAGATAGTAAAGTTTCGCTTTACGAGCTTTACCTTTTTGAATGATTTCTACTTTATCAACGTTTGGTGAATGGAATGGGAAAACTCTCTCTACTCCAATACCATTTGATACTTTACGAACGCGGAAGTGACCATTGATATCACCTTTTTGCTTAAAGCCGATACAAACACCTTCGAAAATCTGAATTCTTGATTTAGTTCCTTCAGTGATTTTAGTGTGAACAGCTACTGTGTCTCCCGATTTAAAATCTGGAAGGTCTTTAACTTTAGGATTTAAGTGATCCTTGTTAACAACGTCGATTAAGTTCATATGAACTCCTTTAATACTTGCGCTACTCCCAGAGGACCAACGTTGTGTTGTTCTTACCGAGTAGGTTTAAAAAACTAACTTCCAAATAAGCGATCCAAATAAATGGCCACCGCAGATCTGACTGACAAGTGGTTGTACCCGTCAGCATTTTTTGAAACAATAGGTGAGAGTTTAAACTCTGCTTTTTCCAAAGCAATGGGATGCAATCCCCAACCTGTTCCAAATAATAGAAAACAAGGCATATTGCCGCTTTCGCATTTTTTTGTCAACTGCGAAACGTCACCATCAAAAGATTCAAAATTGGCCCCAGTTACTGCTATCAAAGGCCTTTGCCCTTCAATCTTTGTTACCGCTTCAATGGCCACGTCAATTGACTCAACACATCTCGCTATACTTAAGGCATCTTGGCGGTCAGGGTTAAAAGCATTGGCCGCATCCCCTTCCCAATGCCCAAGAATAGAATCAACCAAAACTTTTTGGGCCGCAAAGGGAGTGATGATAAAATAATTTTTGACTCCAAACGTGCGACAACTTCTGGAAATATCGTGAATATCTAAATTGGTCACGGAAGTAGTAACCAATTCTCCTAGTTTATTTTTTATTGGATGATGAACTAATCCCAAATACAATTTCATTCATGCTCCTTTTTCTTTAAAAGATCAGGCCGATGAATTTTTGTCACCCGCAAGGCCTCAGCGTGTTGATATTTTTCTATGTTTTGGTGATGCCCAGAAAGTAAAATATCTGGAACAATAACTCCCTCAAAATCTTTAGGTCTAGTGTACTGAGGATGCTCAAGAAGATTGGCCTGAAAAGACTCCTGAGAGGAACTTTCCTTATTACCCAAGACTCCCTTAAAAAAGCGCAAGCTCGAGTCTATAATGGCCATCGTAGGGATTTCTCCCCCGGTAAGAATATAATCTCCAATACTGATTTGCTCATCTACGTAGAGATTCAAAAAGCGCTCATCAATACCTTCATAGCGCCCACATATAAAAACCAAATCTTTTGAGTCTTCACGACTAAAGCGACTCGCAAAATCTTTGCAATAGGAATTATTCCACGTTTTGCCTCTTGGGCCTGGAAAGACAATATGGAGTTTATTTCTAAAATCTTC
>JAGOVS010000074.1 GCA_018060625.1 Bacteriovorax sp.
AAACTGAGCATAGGAGCGATACATTTCCAACTGGAGCTCTAAATCCTCTACTATTTGATCCCTCCAAATCATTTTTTCTATCGCTGTTAAGTCTGATACATTGGTTAAAGCAATACCCCCCATCTTCCATGAACGCCAATGATCAATGGCCTCTCCAATTTGAAATAATTCTTTAAAGCCACTCCCCGAAGATTCTTTCTTCAACCACTTCTTTCTCACCTGTCTTTTAATCCAATAATAATTCCATTTTAATCGAAAAGTGGCGAAGGATTGTGCATAACTCTTACCAATGAGAAAAGGCATTAGATGAATTGCCGCATTTTCCAGTGTGGTGGCCATAAAGCGGCTCGCAAACATAACGATCTTACAAAGTGGAATCGGACTGATTTGATGCTCGATAATCTCCAGGCTTAAATTAATCAAAACATACGTCACGCCATATCTTCTGAAGGCCTCTACTTCATTCCAAAATAAATCTTGTAAAAATAATTTTGAATCTTGAAGTTTTTGTTTTAATTGAAAAACAAGTTTAGCGCGTTTCGTTTTATATTCATCACTCATTCCGGAGGTGTCACACTTGCACTCTGAGCCAAGCTCCTGGTTAAAAGAAGTATATGTTCGATCCATGATCTCTAACATTTTTGATTGCGGTATTCTTACTGGCCCATCCTTAAGTTCAATCTCAACGAAATCCAAATTTTTTGTTGCCCATAATTTTTCAAAGAGCTCGTCTCTTTTTTCCTGTTCACCAAAAAGCGGAAATGAAAGCATAAAAATGAAAAAGAATTGAATAAATCTCTTCATGTGACTCCCAAGTAATTGTTTTAATAGATATTTGAATTTGTGATATTTTGTTTGAATAGTCAAACAAAATTGCAAAAGTCTAAAAAAAAAAGAGAAGATTACTCTTCTCTTTTTTGCTGACTATATTCTTTTGAATTTTATTATCTAAACAGGCTCAACTTCCATCATCAAAACCCCATTCTCCAAAGCGTCCCCCGCCTTCACATGAATGGCCTTCACGACCCCAGTTGTCCCAGACTTAATCTCATTTTCCATCTTCATTGCTTCAAGAATAATGAGCGTCTGTCCTTTCTCAACCTTATCACCCACTTTAGGCATGATCTTAACAACTTTCCCTGGCATTTGAGTAAACAACCCACCAGAGTTATCTCCACCTAAACTAGAAGGCTTATAGCCATGATAAAGCTTATAAACTTTATCCACATTCAACATCAATGAAGGTGAATCTTGGCGAGCAAGCTTATTCCACTTCACTCCATCCGTAGAAGCAAAATATTGATCGGCCAATTTTCTAATGAAAACTTTTTCTTTATTCACTTCTTGGTTGTCTTTGATCGTTCTGAATTCAAACTCTGCCATTTCCGCAGAATGTGTGCGAGTTTTGATTAAATCGATGATGTATTCATTTTTATCGTTATCGACTAAGTATGTTCTCATTACAACCCCATTCTTCTGGCTTCAATTCCTGCAATCTTTTTATAGATAGAAACGTAGTCCATTGAAGTATCCACTTTATCTTGCGGCCTTACTGTTGAAATATAATTGGTCGAATAATGACCTTTATTAAAATTCTCTTCGGCCATAATCACTTTATGCAGAGGAATGTTTGTTTTTAACCCTTCAATTAAAAGACCATCAAGGGCCGCTCGCATTTTACGAATGGCCACTTCTCGAATAATTCCTTTAGCGACAAGTTTTCCAACCATTGGGTCAAAGTCTGGCGTAACATTAAGTCCTTTATAAAGACAGTTATCAAAACGAATTCCCTGTGGAAAATTTGTTTCACAACCAGTTACAGATCCTGGAGCTGGAAGCATTGTAATAGGATCTTCCGCGCAAATACGGCATTCAATCGCATGTCCCGTTCTCTTAATCCATTCCTGAGAAGGAATCCCAAGATTTTCACCGAACGCTGATTGAATCATACAGACGATTAAATCAATGCCCGTAATTTCCTCAGTGATCGGATGTTCTACTTGGATACGAGTGTTCATCTCTAGAAAATAAAATTCTTTATTCTCGCCCATAACAAGCTCAACCGTTCCGGCCGAATCGTAATTAATGGCCTTTGCAAGCTTTACAGCTGTCGAGCAAACTCTTTGTCTTAACTCTTCATCATCTCCAATAAAAGGAGATGGTGCTTCTTCAACTATTTTTTGGTGGCGACGCTGAATTGAGCATTCTCTTTCAAAAAAGTGGAAAACATTGCCATTTTTATCAGCAAGAATTTGCACTTCAATATGGTGAGGATTCACAATGTATTTTTCTACAAGCAAGTCACCACATTTAAAAGCAGCGGCCGATTCTCTTTGAACAGCTTCAAAATTATTTCTAATATCTTGCTCATTGTAGCACTCGCGCATCCCGCGCCCACCACCACCAGCAACAGCTTTTAAAAGAATTGGATACTTTATTTCATTGGCAATTTTAATCGCTTCTTCAACTGTTGGAACGGCCCCTGTTGAACCAGGAACAACAGGAATGCCATTTTTCTTAGCAAATTCTTTTGAAACAGCTTTATCCCCCATAACTCTTACAGCTTCTGGGTGTGGACCAATCCAAGTAATTCCATTTTTCACGAGTGTTTGAGAAAACTCTGTATTCTCAGAAAGAAAGCCATAGCCTGGGTGAACACCGTCAATTTTATACTTTTTACAAACTTCCAAAATATTGGGAATGTTTAAATAAGTTTCTGCATTCGTTGAACCAGGAAGCCTTACCCATTCATCACATACTTCTAAATGTTTTGCTTGAACTTCATTATCCGTCCAAACCCCAACGGCCACATGACCTAGCTCGCGACATGCTTTAGCAATACGAGCGGCAATTTCTCCGCGATTGATAATAAGAATTCTTTTTTGCGTACTCATAGCTGAATGTTCCCATGTTTACGTTTAGGTTTTTCTTGCTTCTTGTTTTTAAGGGCAATGAGGTATTCATAAACTCTTTTACGAGTTTCTTCAGGCAATATGACCGCATCCATAAAGCCTAGCTCTGCTGCTCTATAAGGATTCGCGAATTGCTCATCATAATGAGCAATTAATTCTGCTTTTTTATCATCAAAGGCTTTTCCAGTAAGACCTTCAAGCTCATGACGATAAATAATATTCACGGCGCCTTCAGCTCCCATAACCGCAATTTCTGCTGTTGGGTAAGCAAGGTTTACGTCAGTCTTAATATGTTTTGAAGACATAACAAGATATGCCCCACCGTAAGATTTTCTAGTAATGATTGAAATAAGTGGAACTGTTGCTTCCGAATAAGCATAAAGAA
This sequence comes from Bacteriovorax sp., assembly GCA_018060625.1. Lineage (GTDB taxonomy): Bacteria > Bdellovibrionota > Bacteriovoracia > Bacteriovoracales > Bacteriovoracaceae > Bacteriovorax. The sequence goes on from JAGOVS010000074.1 coordinate 3,298, forward strand.
GTTTTGATCCATGTTTAATGATCCCACCAAACTCTTGAACTGTTCCTGGTAAAAATCCTGGAACATCAACGAGAGTTAAAATAGGAATATCAAAAGCATCACAAAAGCGCACAAAGCGAGCTGCTTTTTCAGATGAAGCAATATCTAAAACCCCTGCAAGCACAGCTGGTTGATTGGCCACAATACCAATCTTAATCCCACCGACAGAAGCAAATCCGACGATAATATTTTTTGCATAATCTTTATGAACTTCTAAAAATTGAGCATCATCTACAACATCAAAGATAATTTCTTTCATGTCATATGGTTTTTTAGGATTAGCTGGTACCGTTTCTTTTATCTTAACATTGTCACGGTAAACGGTATCAGACGTATATTTTGGTGTCGCTTTAGTAAAATTCGCTGGTGGAATATAACTTAAAAGTTCTCGAACACGCTCAAAACACTCATCTTCGCTGGCCACTTTAAATTGGGCAACTCCTGATTTCTCAGAATGAGCAACAGATCCTCCCAATTGCTCTTTTGTCACTTCTTCATGAGTTACTGTTTTAATAACATCTGGTCCCGTCACAAACATATATGAAGTTTTATCAACCATGAAAATAAAATCAGTAAGAGCTGGCGAATAAACTGCTCCGCCTGCACATGGACCCATGATCAAAGATATCTGAGGAATTACTCCCGAGCACTTTACGTTACGATAAAAAATTTCACCATAACCAGCTAGACCTTCAACACCTTCTTGAATTCGAGCTCCTCCTGAATCGTTAATCCCAATCATTGGAATTCTATTTTCAAGAGCAAAGTCCATAATCTTGCAAATCTTTTTTGCGTGGGCCGCTCCAAGAGCTCCTCCCCAACAAGTAAAATCTTGAGAGAAGAGGGCCACTTTTTGACTATTGATTGTTGCAATCCCTGTCACAACCCCATCGCCCAAAAATTTATTATCGATACCAAGATTTTGATTTTTATGAATGACAAAACGGTCAAACTCTAAAAATGATCCTGGATCAACGAGACGTTCAATACGCTCGCGTGCAGTATATTTACCTTGTTCGTGTTGCTTTTTAGTTCTGGCTTCACCACCACCTACTTCAGATTCTAATCTTAGTTTAAGTAATAGCTCGCGCTTGCTCTCAAGTGTTTGAGACATAAAAAAACCTCCTAAAGAATGTGGCATTTTATACCTTGATTCCTTAGGAGGCTACTTATAGTGCGTCAATATTTTAAAAAATTACGCTGCCTTAACTCGCTTATCGAGTCCATATTTTTCAACTTTCATAATCAAGCTGGCCCTAGAGACATCAAGCTCCTTGGCCAATTTTGACTTATTAAAGTTGCACCGCTTTAATCCTTCTCTAATCATCATAATCTCAAGCTGCTCAAGGGCCTCTCTCAAGGTTCCTTCAGTGTTGACTCCCTTAAAGGCAGGCTCAGCTGCAACTCCCCAGTCAGCAATCATTGGACTTAGGTTTTCTGGCCCAATAACCTTTTCATCTCCAGAGAGAACAACAAGTCTTTCCACTTCATTCTCTAGTTCTCGAACGTTTCCGGGCCATGGGTAATCCAGCATTTTTTCCATACATTTTTTTGCAATGGATTTCATTGCCTTTCCGGCCTCATCACATCTCTTCTTTAAAAAATAGTCCATTAACAGTGGAATATCTTCATGCCGCTCTCTGAGTGCTGGAATATTAATATTGATAACATTGATTCTGTAATATAAATCTTCTCTAAACTCCCCTTTGGCCATCATCTCTTTAAGATTTTTATTCGTGGCCGCGATGATTCTCACATCTACTTTTTTAGGAACTGTCGCTCCTACTGGGAGAAAAGTCCCCTCTTGCAGGACGCGCAAAAGCTTAACTTGCATGGAAAGGGAAGTATCCCCAATCTCATCTAAAAAGAGTGTTCCACCATTGGCCGTTTCAAAAAGACCCTTTTCGTCCTTCACTGCCCCAGTAAAAGAGCCTTTCACGTGCCCAAAAAGAGCTGAATCAAGCAAATTCTCATTAAATGCTGAACAGTTTATTGGTAAAAAGACCTTATCTTTACGAGGTGAGTAAAAATGAATGGCCTTTGCAACCAATTCCTTTCCTGTCCCATTTTCACCTTGAATCATTACCGATGTTTCTGCGCTTGATATTTTCTCAAGTAATGCATAAATGGATTGCATCTTCTTTGATTTCCCTACCATTGAATGATAGCGATACTTCTCTCCTACTTGGGAACTCAGTTCATGAATTTGATGTTCACGTTTTGTAATCTCTTCATGAAAAGTGACCATTTCTTCAGCAAGAAGACCGGTTAATTCTTTTACATATTCCATTTCTCGCGGCCACATTTTTTTTATTTTCTCACAAGCTGCTGCTGCATCAACAGGAGTGCAACCACTCTCAATTAACTGCTTCTTTAATTCATCGATCTCAGATGAAACAGACGTATCAAGAACAAATGGGTAAACAAAAACAGCTCCAGCAAATTCACCTTCAAATTTGATTGGAAAAGCGACACCCTTCACATTCTTATAACTCGATTGATAAATCACAACTTCCTCTTTACCGCTGCTGAGTTGACTCACCATTCTCTCAATATCATCAGCTAGAAATTCGTGCCCTACATTCGTCTGCATCTGCACTTTCATAAAGTGACTCTTAAATGCATAGTTTTTATTTGAGTGATCCGACCAAAGCTTTCCATGTGAGTCAGTGTAAAACATTTCAACGTCAAACCACTTTCCCAAAATGCCCTCTAATTTCGAAATAACATGAAGTTTTCCAATATCGTGCCAATTAATCATACAACTACTCCGTATTGATGTGCATTAAGCACTTAGTTGTAAAAGTTTTCGGCAGTTTCTTGGAATTCTTTAAAAGATTGATAACTTATTTTACAGAAAGGTGGAGTTTAATGTGTTTCAATTTTACGATCTACGTAATTTTGGGTATTAAGCCAGAATTCCAGACGAGTTTGGTAGGACTCTTGCCCCCACTCCTGAGGTCCGATAAATTTATTAACATGCTTTCCAGTAGCATCAAAAAGAAAAGTTTCGGGTACTTTTAATGTTCCAAAAAGATCCATTACTTTATTCTCGTGATCTAGAACAACTTTAACATTACTGGGAAGTGCGAATCTTTCCATAAATTTTTTCACTTTAACTTCATTGTCATTTACGGCAACTAAAACAAAACGCACTCCCTTTCCCTCAACAGATTGAGCGTATTTTAGAAATTCTGGCATCTCTTTTTCACAAGGAGCACACCAAGTTCCCCATATATGAACAAAGAGACCACTACTTTCCTTTAATAAATCATAGGAATTGATTAATTGTGCATTTGGCATTTCTAATGATTTAAAATCTGGTAATTTCTTTAAAAAAAGCTCATTCGATAAATGATCATCGTAAGTATAATACTTTTTTTTCTCATATAGGGCATAGAGAGCAGTCAACATTAGGACCAAAAGAATAATAACTATTTTTGAAAAAAATGAATTTAATCGCATAATAACAAAAAAGCCTCCCGAAGGAGGCTTATTAAATTTTAATCCACAAGTGAAAAGTAACTCATTTTCGCACTATCGCCAACTCGACCGTCAGCAATCTTGATAACTCGAGTATAACCACCATTTCTAGTTTTAAACTTTGGAGCCACTTTTGTAAAAAGATTAGTTACTGCATCTTTATTGTTAAGCTTTGTATAAGCAGTTCTTCTGTTATGAACTGAATCTTCTTTTGCAAGAGTAATTAGTTTTTCAACATAACTTCTAAGAGCCATGCATCTTGCGTGAGTTGTCTTAATTTGTCCGTGCTCAAAAACTTCAATGGCAAGATTTTTAATAATTGCCTGTCTGTGAGCTGGCTTTACGCCTAAAGTATATTTGTGATTCCCGTGTCTCATAATTCCACCTAATAATTATTCTTAGTTTTTACCTAAAGTCTTACCGTCTTGCATATCTTTCATTAAACTATCAACTTTCATTCCAAGACCAAGACCCATGCTTGTTAAAATTTCTTTGATTTCATTCAAAGACTTTCTACCAAAGTTCTTTGTTCTTAACATTTCGCCTTCGGTTTTTGAAACGAGTTCGTAGATATACTTAATATTAGCATTTTGTAAACAATTCGCCGAACGAACTGAAAGCTCAAGCTCAGAAACTGGTTTTAAAAGTGCATTGTTTGTAGGTGAAGAAACTGCAATTGGCTTAGAGTCGTGCTTTACAACCTGCTCTTCATCTTCAAAAGTTAAGAATACCGCTAACTGATCTCTTAAAATCTTAGCAGCGTAGGCAATAGAATCAGCTGGATTGATTCCAGAGTTCGTCCATACTTCTAGAGTCAATTTATCAAAATCAGTTCTTTTACCAACTCTTGTGTTTGTAACAGAATAATTTACTCTGTAGACAGGAGAGAATAATGTATCGAGATAAACCCATCCAACTGGAAGGTCGTATTCTTCTTTATTATCAACTGCTGTTACATACCCTTTTCCTCTAGCAACCTTAAGTTCGATCTTTAAAGATCCACCAGATGAAATATTTGCGATAACGTGGTTTGGATTTAAAATCTCAACATTTGCACTAGCTGTAATATCAGATCCTCTTACTGGACCTTCTCCACTCTTCTCAAGCACAAGAACCGTATCTTCTTTTCCAGAAATTTTAAACCTAACTTCTTTTAAGTTAAGAATAATTTCTGAAACTTCTTCTTTTACATTGTTAATTGTTCCAAACTCGTGCTCAACTCCTTCGATGCGAATTGCTACGATACCTGCTCCCTGAAGAGAGGAAAGTAAGACCCTGCGAAGAGAGTTACCAAGAGTTTGTCCGTAACCTCTTTCAAGAGGCTTTGCTACGAATTTTCCGTAGTCATTTCTTAAACTATCGCTCTCTGCCTCAAGAGCTACTGGCCTAATCATGCTATTCCAGTTTTTAGCTGTAAAATTATCCATTTTAAAGATCTCCTTAAATAGAAATTGTAATTAGACTCTTCTTCTCTTTGGTGCTCTACATCCATTGTGTGGAATAGGGCTTCTATCAGAAACAGAAACGATTCTAATTCCAGCTCCTAAAAGAGCTCTAATTGCGTTTTCTCTTCCCGCTCCTGGCCCCTTAACTCTAACTTCAACAGAATTAAGTCCATGCTCAGAAGCTCTTTTTGCAGCTTCTAAAGAAGCTGTTTGAGCAGCAAATGGAGTTGATTTTTTTGATCCTCTGAATCCCAATTGTCCAGCGCTTGCCCAAGCAAGTGCATTTCCCTGAGGGTCAGTGAAAGTTACAATCGTATTATTGAACGAAGCTTGAATATGACAAATTCCGTGCGATACGTTCTTTTTTACTTTTTTCTTAACAACTTTTTTTACCATAAAAACTTACCTTAATAATTTATTATTTTAGAGATTTAATTGATTTCTTTCCAGCGATTGCAACTGCAGGACCTTTTCTTGTTCTTGCATTTGTATGTGTTCTTTGTCCTCTTACTGGAAGACTTCTTCTATGGCGAACGCCTCTATAGCAAGCCATGTCTTTCAATCTCTTAATGTTCAAGCCAATTTCTCTACGAAGATCACCTTCTACAACATGTCCTTCTTCAAGATACTTTCTGATTGATTGAACCTCTTCTTCGCTGATTTCATTTGAACTTTTTTCAGGATTAATCCCTGACTTGTTCAACACGTCTAACGCTACTTTTGGACCAACCCCATAAAGAGACTGAAGAGCAATTCTCATTGCCTTGTTTCTTGGAATATCTACACCTAAAATTCTTGCCATATATTCACCTACCTAAATCTTAACCTTGTCTTTGTTTATGTTTTGGACTGCTCTTACAAACTACTCTAAGAACGCCTTTACGCTTAATTACCTTACAATCTTTACAAATTACTTTTACCGAAGCTCTTACTTTCATACATCCCCGCTATAATTACTTACTTCTGTAAGTGATCCTACCCTTAGTTAAATCATATTTACTTATTTCAACCAGTACCTTGTCTCCTGGTAAAATCTTAATAAAATGCATCCGCATCTTGCCACTAATGTGAGCAATGATAACATGCCCATTAGGTAATTTTACTCTAAATTTTGTATTAGGTAACAGCTCAGTGACTTCACCTTCAACTTCAATGATATCTTTATCGCTCATATTCCCCTAAAAAAGGATGTATATCCCAAAATAATCCTATAAAGCAAGTGCTATTTAGGCCATTTTAACTTGTTAACTAATAACTTTTTCAAGTGCAGAAAAAACATCTTTCTCTGGTTGCGAAGCTTCAACTTCAACCAAGATTCCTTTTGCCCTATAGTAAGTAAGCAATGGATCCACTGTATCTTTAAAAATTTGCATGCGATTTGAGACTACCTCTACAGTGTCATCCTTTCGCTGCTTGAGCGAGTCGGCTGAACCGCACTTGTCGCAAACATTTGCAACTTTTGGTGGCTTAGTTGTAAGGTTGTAAATTTCCCCACAACTTCCGCAAGTTCTACGATTAACAATTCGATTAGTTAATATAGACAAATCAATTTTAAAATACAATGCAAGTGTTTTTCTATCTTGCAATAACTCACGCTGAAGCATTTCTGCTTGAGCAAGATTCCGCGGGAACCCATCAAAAATATAGCTAGTGTTATCAAGTTCACAATTAGCTTTTAAGAGGGCCATTACAGTATTATCGTCTACCAAATCACCTCGAGACAAAACCCCCGAGACTTTTTGGCCTAATTCACTACCTTTTGCTATCTCACTTCTTAGAAGGTCACCAGTGGAGACATGTCTATAACCCTTTTCGACCAGCTTTGCCGCCTGAGTTCCTTTACCTGATCCAGGTGCGCCCAATATTATCAAATGAGGTTTCATTAAAATCTTCTACTAGGGCCGTTGTATTTTCCCTTGCTCTTAAATGCCGTTTCATACTTATCTGAGTACATAAACGTTTGAACATTTAACATAACTCTCATTGCCACACTAACCATAATTAAAAGAGAAGTTCCCTCAAAGCGGCTATGACTACCAGTAATTACAGATGGAACAATGCATATTACAATTAAGAACAACGCTCCAAAAAATGTTACGCGGTTAAGAACGTAATCCAAATAGTCTTGTGTCTTTTGACCAGGTCGAATTCCTGGAATAAAAGCATTATTTTTCTGAAGCATTTCAGAAACTTTTTTTGTCTTAAACTGTATTGGTGCATAGAAAAATGACATATAGATAATTAGAAATGCAAAGAGTAGATTAAAAAGCATCTGTCCAGGCATAAGTGATTGATTAATAACATCTACAAATGGTTTTAGAGAGCTCGTACTTGGAACGAAATTAGCAATTGTCGCTGGCGCAGCCAATAAAGAACTCGCAAGAATTGGAGGCATTACCCCACCAGTATCAAGACGAAGTGGAAGATTTTGAGCTCCACCATAAACTTTGTTATTCACTACTTTTTTTGCATACTGAACTGGTATATTTCTAAACGAGCTTTCAATAAATGAAACAATATAAAGTGAAAGACAAATAATCGCCACCCCAATCATTAGACTAAACCCAGACAATTCACCGTTTCTAAAGAGAGTGATTTTTTGAAAAAATTCAGAGGGTAACTCTACAGCTATTCCAGTAAAAATGATTAACGAAACACCATTTTCTAAACCAAACTCAGTGATTCTCTCACCCAGCCAAAGTAAGAACATAGTTCCACCGGCCAGAGTGATCATCGTTGTCATTCTAAAAAGAAGACCAGGATCATTAATTACAGGGACACCTGTCGGACTCTTAAAGCTCTCAAAGACCGCAGCCATACCATAACCTTGTACGCAACAAAGTACTACTGAGGCATATCTTGTCCATTTTTGAATTTTTTTATGACCTTCACTATCCTCTTGCATCTCTTGTACTTGAGGAATAACTTCACCAAGAAGGCTGAAAATAATTGAAGTTGTAATATATGGCATTATCCCCAGCGCGAGCACTGAAAAACGCTTAAAAGCTCCACCACTAAAAGTGTTGACTAGGTCAAATATCCCACCACCACCAGACTCTGAAAAATATGATGCTATTGCAGAAGCATTTACTCCTGGCACAGGAACCTGTGCAGCAAGTCTATAAACTAGTAAGAGCAAGAAAGTAAAAAAGATTCTCTTTTTTAATTCCTCTATTTTTCCTTGAGTCGTTGACATCTAGAGTCCTTCTTCCTTAAAAACCTACTTTACAGTTCCAGAGCTATTTGTGATAGACTCAAGAGCCTTCTTTGAAAACTTACTAATACCTTCAAAGTTTAACGATTTCGTTAAGGCGATATTGCCAATAACTTTAATATTTAAACTTTTTGAAGCCCCTGACAATAAGCCTTTTTCAATCAAAGTATCTCGATTTACTGTTTCTGACTTATTAAACTTAGTCTCAATGTTTTCCAGGGTAACGACTGCATATGGATCAGCAAATCGAACATTACTAAACCCACGCTTTGGCAATCTCATATATAGGGGAAGATTATTACCTTCAAACCCTGTTCTCACATGACCACTCTTTCTTGCCTTTTGACCTTTGTGCCCCTTACCGGCTTGAGTACCTTGGCCAGAACCTTGACCACGTCCAATTCTTTTTGTCGCCTTGTTTGCACCCTTTGGACTCTGTAAATTATTTAACGTTAACATAAATTTTCCTTTTTAATCCGTGCCCTAACTACTCTTGAACTTCTAACATATGGATGATCTTTTTAATCATTCCTCTTACGCTTGGCGTGTTCTCTAATTCAGAGACTTGACCAATCTTTCTTAAGCCTAGTCCGCGAACATTGGCTTGAACGCCTTTAGTTGTTCCTGGTAATCCCTTGATCAACTTTACTTTTATTTTAGTTGCTATCTTGCTCATAAAATTTCCTGTTATTAATTTTTAACTCTTAAACCCTTAACATCTTTATCTCTACTAAGAGCTATTTGCTCAACTGATCTCAATCCTTTTAGGGCTTTAAAAGTAGCCTTAACAACATTGTGGGGATTGTTACCTCTTAGAGACTTTGTAAGGATATTATGAACGCCGGCCAGTTCTAAAATAGAACGACAAGCGCCTGCAGCCTTAACACCTGTACCATTTGCTGCTGGCTTAAACAGTATCTTTCCTGCGTCAAACTCGCCCAGTATTTCGTGAGGAATAGTCCCATTATCCAGAGGTACACTGATCATATTTTTATATGCTTCTTGTGTTGCTTTTCTGATTGCCTCAGGGACCTCTTTCGCCTTCCCTAAGCCATATCCTACTTTACCTTTTTTATCTCCAACAATCATAAGAGCAGAAAATGAAAATCTTCTACCGCCCTTCACAACCTTGGCTACGCGGTTTACAGCAACCACTCTCTCTTCTAGTTCAGTTCCCTGAGCAGGAGCTTTTTTCTTAGGTGCGGGTGGACCTCTTCGCTTTCCACCTTTCTTATCACCAGTTGCCTCAGACTCAAATTCTTCAATTACAGAAATTTCTTCAGACATGTTATCTCCTAAACCTGGATTCCGCTTTCTCTGATACTTTGAACAAGTGCAGCAATTACACCCGTATACTTATAGCCTGCCCTGTCAAACACAGCAGAGCTTATATTCTTTGCTTTCATAGTTGAGGCAATCTTAGCTCCAACCTTCTTAGCACCTTCAATGTTGCAACTATCTGCTGCTGCTGCTTTGCCAAATGTGCTTACCGTGAACAAGCTAACTGATTTAGTATCATCAATTACTTGAACAGTTATGTGTTTATTTGACTTCATCGCACAAATTCGAGGTCTCTCGGAAGTCCCACTGATTTTGTTTCTAATCGTGAGTCTTCTCTTTTGTCTCTGTTGGTCTTTTTTATTTGCAACTTTACCGTACTGCTTTCTCATATTAATGATCTCTCTAAGTAATTAACTATTTACCTTTTCCGCCTGCTTTACCGGCTTTTCTTATTATTTTCTCGTCAAGGTACTTCACACCCTTCCCTTTGTAAGGCTCAGGCTCTCTAAAAGACCTAACCTTTGCTGCAACCTGACCTACTAGTTCTTTATCTGAACCTTCGATGTCAATCTGATTCTTATTAACTTTTGCAGTAATACCCACAGGAAGAGGAAAGTCAATAGTGTGAGAATAACCTAAACTAAGATTTAACGTGCTACCACTTACCGCAGCCTTATATCCTACTCCTGTAAATTCAAGAGATTTTACGAAGCCTGCACTGACGCCTACGACCATATTGTTAAGAACAGTTCGAGCCGTTCCCCATTGCGAACGAGCCTCGGCAGATTCATCTTTCGGTTTAACTGTAATTACTTTTCCCTCTAGGGTAGCTATCACATTACTATTTATTTTATGAGTAAGAGTTCCCTTAGCGCCTTTAACGGTAATTAAACCATTCGCGATATTAACTTCTACTTTTTCAGGAATATTAACAGGCACTTTTCCAATACGTGACATAACCTAATCTCCTACTACCAAATGTTGCAGAGAACTTCTCCGCCCACTTTATTCTTTTTAGCTTCTCTAGAAGACATGACTCCCTTAGAAGTAGAAACTATTGAAACACCTAAACCACTCATAACTCTAGCAAAAGAATCATAACTGCTATATCTTCTTAAGCCCGGTCTTGAGACCCTGCTTAATCCAACAATTGCTCCTTCTTTTAGGGCAACTTTAATTTTAATATCATTTGGTGCCTTTGCTACAATTTTAAAAGACTTTATAAACCCTTCATCTTTTAAGACTTTACATATCGCTGCTTGAATCTTGCTGGCTGGAAATTCAACTTTCTCATGCCCTGCACTTACACCATTTCTAATTACTGTTAACATGTTTGAGATTGGATCTGTTTGCATATTTCGTTTCCTTAATCCTTAAATTACCAACTAGACTTAGTTACACCAGGAACCATACCTTTTAGAGACAGGTTTCTAAAACAAACTCTGCATAGCTTAAACATTCTAATGAAAGCTCTTGGTCTTCCACAGTGCTAACATCTATTTCTATGTCTTACTTGAAACTTTGGTTTTTTATTATTTGTAATAA
>JAGOVS010000230.1 GCA_018060625.1 Bacteriovorax sp.
ACTGAAAATCATTTGGTATATTAATTTATAGCGCCTCAAAGCTTTTTTGCCAATCATAAAAGTAGTTATTGATGCAAAGGAGATTCTATCTTACAATTTTTCCATGCAAAAAATTCTTTTCACACTAATCATGGCCCTCTTTTTATCGATTGAAGCCCAGGCTAAAATTGGACTTAACGTCAGTCTTATCTATAAAAAGGGTATCGGGAAGGGCTTTTTCTTATCTACTGAGCAGCATTCAATAGAGCAGGTCGACGAGCATGAGCACATCATGGTTAGAATGAAAAATGGGATAAAGGTAGAGCTCTCGGCCCATTTTGTTCAAAGCATTCATGAATACGGTCCGTCGGGTTTTGTTCGCGTTAAAGGGGAGATTTTTAATCAGGATGGTAAGGTCGTAAAAACTTTAAACGAGCCTAAACTAGATATTTATCTCGGGCAATCTAAGACCATCTCTCATCAAGAACGCAACGAAGAACAAATCGATATTATTATCACCCCAGTTTCTCTTTTATGAGTAAGGATCGTGCTGACAAGGTATTGGTCGCAGCGGGGCTTGCCCCAACTCGTTCTCAAGCAACCCTCTTGATTGATGAAGGGGTTGTTTATTATCAAAATCAAAAAATTCAAAAGGCATCTCAAAACGTAAGTGCCGAGGGACTTGAGGTTCGAAAAGCTGTACTTTATGTCTCGAGGGGGGCCCATAAAATTGAGTCTGCACTCGAGAAATTTTCGCTCACGGTAAAGGATAAGATCATTGCTGATGTTGGCGCTTCGACTGGGGGTTTTACCGATTATGTTTTACGCTCTGGCGCTCGCAAAGTTTATTGCCTGGATGTTGGGCATGATCAATTGGCCCCTTCTCTACGCTTGGATGCAAGAGTGGAAAACCATGAAGGTGTAAACATAAAATTTCCTTTTCAGCTCTCCGAATTAGTTGATATTGCCGTTGCAGATCTCTCATTTATTTCTCTAAAACTTGTTTTGAAAAATATATTTGATTTAGTTAAACCAGGTGGCAGTATCGTGGCGCTTGTAAAGCCTCAATTTGAAGTTGGACGTGACGGTCTTGATAAAAATGGCATCGTAAAAAGTGAAGGCCATCGATTGGTTATGCTCTCCGAACTCAAAGAATGGTGCACGCGAGAAAAAATGATCGTTCTCGGCCAGTGCGATTCCCCAATCCTAGGGAAAACAGGAAATAAAGAATATTTTTTTTATTTTAAAAAAGGAGAATCTGAGTGAAAAAACTTTGTGTCTTTTGTGGTTCAGCCGAAGGGCATTCTCCAGCTTATTTGAGTATGGCCCGAGATCTTGGAGCAAAAATGGCCTTGGCCAATATTGCCCTTGTCTATGGTGGGGCCAGTATTGGAGTTATGGGGACACTCGCGGATTCTGTTTTAGAGCATGGAGGAACCGTCATTGGCGTTATTCCTAAAACCTTGGTTGATTATGAGATTGCTCACAAAAACCTTACCGAAATGTCCATCGTTGAAGGCATGCACGAGCGGAAAAAAATGATGTATGATAAGTCCGATGCCTTCCTCTCCTTACCTGGGGGAATGGGGACACTTGATGAAATGTTTGAAATTCTCACCTGGTCCCAATTAAAACTGCACAACAAACCTTGCTTTCTTTATAATTTTCAAGGTTACTATGACTCGTTGCTTGATTATCTTAGACACGCTAACCGTGAAGGTTTTATAAAACACGAACATCTGGCCATGCTAGAAGAAATCAAAGATTCCACACATCTAATGGCCATGTTGCAGTCCTTATAAATTGCCAAGGTTTTATAAATCCACTATAATTTGAGACTCATTTATGATTTTTAATTCTCATTTTCAGGGCGGGAGAGTCCATGACAAGATTAACAGTGTTTCTAAGTGTTCTGACTGCTTTAATTTTTATTTTAGTGCTTAATACTTTCAAATCGCTTCCAGTTTCAAATGAAAAATTTGATTTTCAAAAAACCGAAAAAGAATTTTTGGCCCATTCTGAGCTTATTAAAGAAGTAACAACCCCAAAAGAAGTTGAAGGTGAGGCTGAGGTTGTCTCTGTTGAATATGCACCAGTCGTCGATTTGAATTCACCAGCACTTGTGGCCGGAAATAAAATTTACGGACAATGTATTGCCTGTCACGGAAAAGGCGGAGAGGGAAAAGCTTCTCAAAAAGCTCCTCACATAGGTGGACAATATGAATGGTATATTGAAAAACAATTAACTGACATGAAGTCAGGGGCCCGTCAAAATCCAGCAATGGCCCCAGTGCTTAAAGGTCTCTCTGCTCAAGATATGAAAGACGTATCCGCATACGTTGAAAAATTACCTTGGGATAAAGAAGCTTACTTGGCCGCCCTAAAAGCTAAGAAATAGTTATGCCTCTCTATTCCTTTAAAGGAATTCATCCTAAGATTCATAATGGCGTGTTTATCGCTCCCAGCGCAGACGTCATTGGCAAAGTTATACTTGATGAAAACGCTAGTCTTTGGCATCAGTGTGTTGCCCGTGGGGATGTGAATACTATCCATGTGGGAAAAAATACCAATGTGCAAGATCTCACAATGCTACACGTAACTAAAGATTTTGCCCTTACGATTGGAGATCAAGTAAGTATTGGTCACTCGGTGACTTTGCATGGCTGCACCATCGGCAATCATTGTTTAATTGGAATGGGTGCCATTATTTTAGATGGGGCCATTATTGGGGATAACTCAGTTGTTGCTGCTGGAAGTCTGGTTCCACCTGGAAAGGTTTATCCTCCGGGGAGTATGATCATGGGAAATCCTGCAGTGGTAAAGCGAACTCTCTCCGAAAGTGAGCGAGAGCTGTATGGCAATCACTATACTTCTTATGTCGGTTATAAAGACGAGTACCTTGATTCTAACCAGGTAAAGCTTATAATTTCTTAATGAAAAAGAAACAATCCATTAAGAAAGAAAACCTCAAGTACCTCCACGCCATGAATGCTGTTGTCAGAATCCATGTAAAAGGCACACCAGACAATAATCTCAACGCCATTTTAGATCCACGATTAATCGAAAGAGGAGATTGGGTAGGTTCTGGCTTTTTTATAAAAATTGGGGATGAAGAAGGCTATATTTTAACCAACGCTCACGTCGCAAGAAATGCAGAACACATTGAAGTGAGATCTGTTCTTACGAGTGATGAACCTTTCAAGGTCAACGTTGTAGGATTAGTAGAAACACTCGAACCTGATGTGGCCTTGCTTAAATTTTCAAATGAAGAATTGACTCGATTTAAAAAAATTTCCAGATTCCGAAAAATTCCCTATCTTGAGTTTGCTCATTCTGAAGACATAAGTCGAGGAGAAGAAATCAAGGCCATTGGTTACCCTCTTGGAATGGTGGAGCCAAATATGTCAGGGGGAGAAATTTCAAATTTTATTGCAGGCTCACTTGATGCTGTTGAGCGCTTTGTTACAGATGCGGCCATTAATCCCGGAAACAGTGGAGGCCCCGCGATTCTCAAGAATTCAAAAGTGGTGGGACTTAATACCGCCATTATCATGGAGGCAAGTAATATTGCTTTTATTACGCCCATACATATTGTGAAAAGTATTCTTCCACAACTATTAAAAGGTAAAGAAGTAAAGCTCAGCAAAATCTAATTCCAGAATAATTTTAAAAACCGCAGCAGGATCTTTTGGTGTTTTCGAATATCAAAATAAATAAATGAAAAAGCAATGATGAAAAATACCATTCAAGATCATTTTAAAAAAATGACA